>JAISXP010000130.1 GCA_031270465.1 Tannerella sp.
CCATTATAAAAGCCGGCGCTACTAAGCCCATAAAACTCCATAGAAGGAATGTGTTGATTACTTTTTTCATATTCTCAATGTATTTAATGTATATTCAAAGTGCAAAAATACAAAAAAAAATGGTTTAGCAAAAGTTTTTTCACTATTGTCCGATAAAAATAGAGAAAAAAAAAAATAATAAATCAGTTTAATATCAATTAGTTACCAAAAAGTTTTTTGTTTTTTTGGGTGTCTCATTGAGAAAAACAGCAAAGAAACGATAGCTAAGACAATGCTAATTACTCCAAAACACAAGTCTATTGCGGTGCTTTTTGACCAAAATTTTTGGAAAATGACGTAGGGTGTCGCATTGTCAAAGTCAGGAGTGAAGCATTACCGCAGGTTGACATCAAAACTTCTGTTCCGAGCACTGGTCATCGCAGTCTTTTTCCGACATGACAGTATCCGGCAATCTTAAACATTTTGGAGAAAATCGGGAGAAGACAGGGGATTTTTCAGTAAGGATAACATTTAAATGATGAAAGACGAACATTTATCATATATCATTCCGTTACACCGGAATAACTCGCTGATTGACTTTTCGCCACTGCAGCGTCCCAATTTTAAGAAAGAAAACTCCAGTTTCCCAAAAAGAAAGAAAAAAAACGGAGGGTCTGTGAAAAACCCTCCGTTCAAAATAAATAACGCACTCGTTCAGGGTCCCTTATCAGTTAGGCTTTGAATGGTTGCTCCGGTCGGACTTTCTTTCGTCCGACGAGCGTACTTTTTCCTTTCGTTTGCTGCGGTCGTTTCCGGATGTCGACGCCTTGCTTTTGTCTGTGCGTCCGGTAGACAAATTCTGATCCCGGCTATTTCGATTGTTTTCGACAGTGTTTTTTTCCTTTTCCCTGCCTGAATCGCGAACAACCGGTTTTCTGTCGTTGCGACTGTTATTCGGCCGAACGGCCGGATGCCTGTCCGTCTTCGAATTGCGATGTTCTACCCACGCCCGCGTGTTGTTTTTCGCCTTATGATAGCGATGGTCGTTCATCTGGCAGATAAGTTCTTGCGTTCTGATGCGCTTGAAGTGCGCATACGAGTGTCTGTGTGCTTTGTTGTGAAGCCATGGGTAGGGCAAATCGTTCAGCACCACTTTATACATGGTGTAAAAGTCGTATCTGTAATATTTTGCAGGAAGATAATAACTCGCAACCCATCGCCCCAACTTCCGGTAGCAGAACAACTCGTTGTTTACATCGTAATATACGTTGATTGCAGGAAGATAATAGAAAGCGGCATAATGGTAACCCGAAGGCCCCCATGCCGGCTGGCGATCGAGATTGATGTTTACGTTCATCGACACATTTTGTGCACTCAAGGCTGAGACCTCGCATATTCCGATTGTCAGCCCCAATCCTAAAACGACAATTAAACTTCTCATAATCTTTACGTTTTTATGAATTAATACTCTGTTACCATCCAAATATTACTCCTTAGACTGCATATCAATCGCCAAGTTTAATCCCTGTATGTAAAATATTTTCGCGTATTATTTCCCTGTTGTCGTAATTGCTACAAACACAATGTTTTATTATTGAATATGGTCGACGGCACATTAGTTATTTTTAAATGTAATTTACGTACAATTTGCATAATTCAGCCAAGCGATGGTGTTATTTAGAAATATAATTGCTATCTTTGCAGCCACAAAAGAATAAATACATTGACTGATAACGGCAAAATGTCAATCAAAAAAATGAATAAAACAAATAACTTTAACGATACAAGAGGTTTATATGATGTATCAAACGAGCATGATGCGTGCGGAGTGGGGATGATTGTGCAAGTTCACGGCGAAAAATCGCATGAAATAGTGGAATCAGCCCTGAAAGTACTTGAAAACCTGCGACATCGAGGTGCAGAAGGAGCAGACAACAAGACGGGTGACGGTGCAGGCATTATGTTGCAGATACCACACGAATTTATTTTGTTGCAAGGAATTCCCGTTCCCGAAAAGGGAAAATACGGTACGGGGCTGATTTTCCTTCCCCGGGACGAAAAACAGCAATCCGAAATTTTGAGTATCATGATTGATGAAGTTGAAAAAGAAGGCCTCTCAATGATGCACATGCGAAAAGTCCCAACCAACCCGTCGATTCTCGGAAAAGATGCACTTGCAACGGAACCTGATATAAAACAGGTGTTTATCACCGGATGCAGCGACCAGAAAAAGTTGGAACTGAAGTTATATATCATACGCCGGCGAATCGAGAAGCGTGTCGCATGCAGCAACCTGCCGGAGAAAGACGATTTTTACGTGGCATCGCTGTCGACGCGCAACATTGTATATAAAGGTATGCTGGAGACAATGCAGTTGCGCCACTATTACCCGGATTTGATGAACAGCTATTTCACGTCGGGGCTGGCGCTGGTACATTCGCGTTTCAGTACGAATACTTTTCCGCGATGGAGTCTTGCCCAGCCATTTCGCCTGCTGGCGCACAACGGCGAAATCAACACCATCCGCGGCAACCGGGGATGGATGGGCGCACGCGAAAGCGTCCTGACATTGCCCTCATTAGACAACATTGACGATATTCGTCCGATTGTACAGCAGGGGATGAGCGACAGTGCCTCACTCGACAATGTGCTGGAATTTCTGATTGCTTCGGGAATGAGCCTGCCCCATGCCATGGCCATGCTTATCCCCGAAAGTTTCAACGACAAAAATCCCATTACGGAAGACCTGAAAGCGTTCTACGAATATCATTCCATCCTGATGGAACCGTGGGACGGTCCGGCGGCTCTGCTTTTCAGCGACGGTCGCTATGCCGGTGGAATGCTCGACCGCAACGGTTTGCGTCCCGCACGCTATTTAGTGACGGCCAACGACATCATGGTCGTGTCGTCCGAAGTGGGCGTCATCGATTTCGAGCCGGGCGAAATCAAGGCCAAAGGCAGGTTGCAGCCCGGTAAAATCATCCTGGTAGATACTGAAACAGGAGTCATATACTTCGACCACGAACTCAAAAAACAGCTGTCGGATGACAAACCGTATCGCAAATGGCTGACAAATAATAGAGTAGAATTGGACGAACTGAGGTCGGGACGTCATGTGGCGAGCACGGTCGAACGATACGAACAACTGCTCCGCCTGTTTGACTACAGTCGCGAAGACATCGAACGCATCATCATTCCAATGTGTACAAGCGGAGCCGAACCCGTCGGATCAATGGGAAACGACACGCCGCTTGCCGTGCTCTCGTCGCACCCGCAACTACTGTACAATTATTTCCGTCAGCAGTTCGCCCAGGTTACCAATCCGCCTATCGATCCTATCCGCGAGGAGCTTGTGATGAGTCTGGCGGAATACATCGGTACGGTAGGCGACAATATACTCATTCCCAACGAGTCGCACTGTAAAATGGTACGCCTGCCACATCCCATTCTGAGCAATACGCAATTAGACATCCTGTGTAACATTGGCTACAAAGGATTCAAATGCGTCAAACTGTCGATGCTCTACGAAGTAAGCAAGGGAAGTACGGGAATGGAGCGTGCACTTGACCAGCTTTGCAGGCAGGCGGAACACTCCGTCAGGGAAGGCAAAAACTATATCATCCTGAGCGACCGGAATGCGGACGAAAAATACGCCTCCATACCTTCGCTGCTGGCAGTCAGCGCCGTTCATCACTATCTCATTTCCGTACAGAAACGTGTACAGACGGCTCTCATCGTGGAAACGGGCGAGATGCGCGAGGTAATGCATGCCGCTCTGCTGCTGGGCTTTGGCGCCAGCGCCCTGAATCCGTATATGGCGTTTGCCGTCATGGATGAACTGGTCAAAAACAATGAGATACAGCTTGATTACGGCACAGCTGAAAAAAATTACATCAAAGCGCTCTGCAAAGGGCTGTTCAAAGTGCTCAGTAAAATGGGAATAAGCACGATACGCAGCTATCGCGGCGCAAAACTGTTTGAATCTATAGGACTTGGTTCGGAATTGGTCGACAAGTATTTCGGGAATACGGTAAGCAAAGTGGGCGGCATCCGTTTGGAAGAAATTGCCGACGATTCCCGCAGGCTTCATGAAGCGGCATTCAAAAAGACATTGGGCAATGTGCTTTCGTACAAGGGCATACTCAGTTACCGCAAAGACGGAGAACGGCATGCATGGAATCCCGAAACGATTTCGACCCTGCAATTGGCTACCCGTCTGGGCAGTTACAAGAAATTCAAGGAATATTCGCGTCTGGTCGACGAAAAGGATGAACCGGTCTTCTTGCGTGATTTCCTGACATATAAAAGACGAACCCCCATCCCGGTAGAAGACGTCGAACCTGCAAGCGAAATCATGAAACGCTTCGTGACAGGTGCAATGAGCTATGGATCAATAAGTCAGGAGGCACACGAGACAATTGCGGCGGCATTGAACAAAATCAGAGGGCGCAGCAATACAGGCGAAGGAGGAGAAGATCCGGCACGATTCAAACCGCGCGAAGACGGCTTGTCGCTCCGTTCGGCAATCAAGCAAGTCGCTTCCGGGCGATTTGGCGTCACGACCGAATATTTGGTGAACGCCGACGAGATACAAATCAAAATAGCGCAAGGCGCAAAGCCGGGCGAAGGAGGACAGCTGCCGGGGCATAAGGTAAACGTAATTATCGCACGAACAAGACATTCCATTCCCGGCATATCTTTGATTTCGCCGCCGCCTCATCACGACATCTACTCGATTGAAGACTTGGCACAGTTGATTTTCGACCTGAAAAATGTGAATCCCAATGCCGAAATCAGCGTAAAGCTCGTCTCCGAGAGCGGTGTGGGCACCATTGCGGCAGGCGTTGCAAAAGCAAAGGCCGACCGTATCATCATTTCGGGAGCCGACGGCGGAACAGGCGCATCACCAGTCAGTTCAATTCGCTATGCAGGCACTCCTCCCGAATTTGGCCTGTCTGAAACGCAACAGACACTGGTGATTAACGGACTTCGCGGGCAAGTCCGCCTGCAAACGGACGGACAGTTGAAGACCGGTCGCGACATCATCCTGATGGCCATGCTGGGTGCCGAAGAATTTGGGTTTGCCACATCGGCGCTGATCGTGCTGGGCTGCGTGATGATGCGCAAATGTCACATGAATACCTGCCCCGTAGGCGTGGCCACGCAAGACGAAAATCTGCGCAAGCGCTTTCACGGCAAGCACGAATATTTGGTGAACTTTTTCACCTTCCTCGCCGAAGAAGTGCGTGAACATCTGGCGGAAATGGGCTTTACGAAAATGGAAGACATCATCGGCCGGACGGATTTGCTGGAACGCAAGCCATTGACGGGCGTCAGAAAACATGATCTGCTGGATTTCTCCGACCTGCTGTATTTCCCCGAAGAAGGTCATAATATGCCTGTCCGTCAGACCACGAAACAGATACACCGCACTACGGAAGTAAAAGACCGCGACATCATCCGCCAGGCGAAAGAGGCCATCGAGAATCAGCAAACCGTGTCGATCGACTATGCCATCGCCAATACCGACCGCGCCGTGGGATCCATGCTTTCGGGCATAATAGCCCAGAAATACGGACACGCAGGATTGCCTGACAACACGCTGAATGTGAAATTCAAAGGTTCTGCCGGACAAAGTTTCGGCGCATTTCTGGCACACGGTGTTCATTTCCGTCTCGAAGGCGAAGCGAACGATTATCTCGGCAAAGGGTTGAGCGGAGGCTGCATCAGCGTGATGCCGCCGATTCGTTCCACTTTTGCAGCGACCGAAAATACCATTGCCGGCAATACATTATTATATGGTGCTACGAGCGGAGAGGTATACATCAGCGGGCGCGTGGGCGAACGTTTCTGCGTCCGTAACAGCGGCGCCATTGCCGTGGTGGAAGGCGTGGGAGATCATTGTTGCGAATACATGACGGGCGGACGCGTCGTCGTGCTGGGTGAAACGGGACGTAATTTTGCGGCCGGAATGAGCGGCGGCGTGGCGTATGTGTGGAACAAAAAAGGGAACTTCGACTTTTACTGCAACATGGAAATGGTGGAATTGTCGTTGATTGAAGACAATATAACACGAAAGGAATTATACGGCCTGATAACCAGACATCACCAGTATACGGGCAGTCAACTGGCATGGAAGATGATAGGACAGTGGGATAATTACGTGGAAGAGTTTATCAAAATTGTTCCGATTGAATACAAAAAAGTGTTGCAGGAAGAGCAAATGAAAAAACTGCAACAGAAAATAGCTGAAATGCAGCATGATTATTAATTAAAAGACAGACAAATGGGTAATCCAAAGGCATTTTTAACCATACCGAGACAGGAAGCCGGCTATCGTCCTGTAAACGACAGGATTCACGATTACGGCGAAGTGGAACAGACACTGAACAACAGCGACCGCCGTACACAGGCATCCCGCTGCATGGATTGCGGTGTGCCGTTTTGTCACTGGGCGTGTCCGATTGGCAATAAACAGCCCGAATGGCAGGATATGCTGTACCGCGGACGGTGGAAAGACGCATATTATGTTCTGGAACAGACCTGTGATTTTCCGGAATTTACAGGTCGGATATGTCCGGCGCTCTGTGAAAAAAGCTGCGTATTGTCGCTCAGCATTCATGAGCCTGTGACAATCCGCGAAAATGAAGTCGCCATTGCCGAAATGGCGTTCAGAGAAGGATATGTCCAGCCGGCAAACCCTGTCCGCAACGGGGTGAAAGTAGCGGTTGTCGGCAGCGGTCCTGCGGGACTGACCGTAGCAAACCGGTTGAACCGGAAAGGATTTGAAGTAACTGTTTTCGAAAAAGACGAACGGCCGGGCGGACTGCTTCGCTACGGGATTCCGAATTTCAAACTTGGAAAAACCGTCGTAGACCGCCGTATCAACCTGATGGAATCCGAAGGCATCAGGTTCAGGACGAAAACAAAAGTGGGAAAAGACATTTCCGCAAAGGAAATAGTCGATTCCTATGATGCGGTGTGTATTGCCATCGGGTGCGAAGTGCCGCGCGATTTGCCGGTCGAGGGGCGCAACCTGAAAGGCATCTATTTTGCCATGGATTTGCTGTCGCAGCAGATCCGTATTTTGCAGCAGATGAACGTGTCAAAAAAAGACCTTATCCTTGCGAAAGACAAGCGCGTGCTGGTCATCGGCGGCGGAGACACGGGCAGCGATTGCGTCGGTACGTCGAATCGCCACGGCGCAGCAAGCGTCATGCAGATAGAAATCCTGCCGAAGCCGCCCGCCGAGTTCAATCCTCAGACGCCCTGGCCGATGTATCCGCAGATATTGAAGACAAGCAGCAGTCACGAAGAAGGATGCGTGCGCCGCTGGAATCTGACGACGAACAGGTTTATCGGCGAAAAAGGCGTATTGAAAGGTGTGGAAGCAGAAGAAGTGGAATGGATACCGGCAAAAGACGGCGGGCGGCCGACGATGCGGCCGACGGGAAAAAAGGAAATATTGGAAGCCGACCTCGCATTCCTGTCCATGGGCTTTGTAAATCCCGTGCAGGATGATCTGCTGAAAGAACTGGCGCTGCAAACAACCGAACGCAAGACCGTCGCAGCCGATACCGACGGCCGTACTTCCTGCCCGAACGTTTTTGCCTGCGGCGATGCGGTGTCGGGCGCAAGCCTTGTCGTTCGCGCCATGGCGTCGGGACGCAGGACAGCCGGAGCTATCGAAAAATATTTATCAGGAAAACAGGGGACTAACAGGTTATAAAATAAAAAACAAAATCAATTCTTATGTGCGGAATAACAGCAATATTCAATATTAGCAAGGAAGAATCTCTGGACGACCTCAGAACGCAGGCGTTGCGGATGAGCAAACGTATCCGTCATCGCGGTCCGGACTGGAGCGGAATTTATACGGGCGACAAAGCCATTCTGGTGCACGAACGTCTCTCGATCGTAGACCCGGCCTCGGGCAAACAGCCGCTGTTCAGTCCCGACGGCAAAATAATCCTTTGTGTCAACGGCGAGATTTACAATCATCTGGAAATCCGCGAACGAATGAAAGGCAAGTACGATTTCCGGACAGGTTCCGACTGCGAAGTGATTCTCGCCCTCTATCAGGAAAAAGGTATCGACTTTCTGGAGGATTTGAACGGCATTTTCGCCTTCGCACTCTACGACGAGACGAACGATACGTTCCTGATTGCCCGCGACCCGATAGGCGTCATCCCACTTTATGTCGGGACGGACGGCAGAGGCCATGTGCTGGTCTCGTCCGAACTGAAAGGGATGGAAGGATTTGCCACTCAATACGACCAGTTCATGCCCGGATATTACCGGTACAGCAAGGACCCGGCGCCCGTCCGGTGGTATAAACGCGACTGGATGGATTACGAAAATGTACGCAACAACACGAGCGACAAAGCCGTTTTGCGCACAGCGCTGGAAAACGCCGTTTACCGCCAGCTGATGAGCGACGTGCCGTACGGCGTCTTGCTTTCGGGCGGGCTTGACTCGTCCGTCATCTCGGCGATAGCCAAAAGATTTGCACCCAAACGAATCGAGTGTGGCCAGAAATCGGATGCATGGTGGCCTCAGTTGCACTCGTTTGCCATCGGACTGGAAGGCTCGCCCGACCTGATCGCCGCAAAAAAAGTGGCCGACCACATCGGCACCATCCATCATGAGATACATTACACGATACAGGAAGGCCTCGACGCCATCCGCGACGTGATTTACCATATCGAGACGTATGACGTGACAACCGTCCGCGCTTCGACGCCGATGTATATGCTGGCGCGCGTTATCAAAAGCATGGGTATCAAGATGGTACTTAGCGGTGAAGGCGCCGACGAAGTGTTTGGAGGATACCTGTATTTCCACAAGGCGCCGGATGCGGAATCTTTTCACAACGAGACGCTTCGCAAAATCGGCAAGTTGTATTTGTACGACTGTCTGAGAGCAAACAAGAGTTTGGCAGCATGGGGAGTGGAAGGCCGCGTACCATTTCTGGACAAGGAATTTCTGGACGTGGCCATGACGCTTAATCCCGAATCGAAAATGGCTCCCGGCAAGGTAATAGAAAAGAAAATTCTCCGCGAAGCATTCGAGGATTTGCTGCCCGCAAGCGTGGCATGGCGGCAGAAGGAACAATTCTCCGACGGTGTCGGTTACAACTGGATTGACACACTGCGACAAGTGGCGGCAGAACAGGTCAGTGACGAACAAATGGCACAAGCGGCCGAACGTTTTCCCGTCAACACTCCGCTGAACAGGGAAGAATACCATTACCGTACTATCTTCGAGGAATACTTTCCGAGCGAAAGCGCCATACGTTCGGTGCCGTCCGTCCCCAGCGTGGCATGTTCGACAGCCGAAGCGCTTGCCTGGGACAAATCGTTCCAAAACATGAACGAACCCAGCGGACGCGCCGTGAAAGACGTGCACGTGGACGGGTACTGATGAATCTGGGGCATAGATAATATCCTGATTATAAGTATTCAAGATCCGCCGTGAAATATCAGTTCTTTCTCACACTCCCGGTTATGCAGTAGAAGCAAACCGCTGAAGGCATCGCGTCCGGTCGTCTTCGGAAGGATACTCTCCGTCGAATAAAATGGCATGTCGCAACATGTGCCGGACGGACTTGCAGTGTCGGGGTGACTGAGACTGTGCCTCAGGGTATCCGATATTACAGGGTGTGTCGGACGTATGCTGTGCGCGGCACAAACATGTTCATTGCCACATGCGGAGTTTCCGCCGGAAACCCTTGAATCTTTGATTTTTTGAATATTTGAACGGTTCATTCAACGCACAAAACCGTGCAGCGCGCAGTATAAGTTCGAATGCGACAATTCAAATCGCATCCCTCTGTCACAGATAATTCAGACAGTTATTTGCTTTGCATCTATCTCTTTTTCAGGCGTTTGCCTTCAATTTGTGGAGCTGGAGAGATTCGAACTCTCGTCCAAACGAGGAACCGATTTGCTTTCTACATGCTTATCTTCGCCTTGATTTTCGAGCGGCAGCAAGACCGAAGCCACCAACTGCAGCCTTATTCCCCTGGTTTCGCCTGAAGAACCGGGATATTTCTTCAAACTATCTTCGATATTGCCGTACCACCGGCTCGGATAGCTTCGAAGCCAGAGCATCCGGGTGATATCTCGTCCAAACACCTTGTGTAAGGATTAAGCGTTGATCTACTATACTTCAATCACGCAGCGAGAGCGTAGTTGTTTTCGCCAGTTAATTGTTTGTCGTCCGTGATTATAGTGCTGGGCAACGAGGCACTGCATGCTTACAAACCCTTTCTACCCGCTGTCAAAACCGGTCAGCCCCTTTGTTTCTGCAACAGATTGAAATCTGCCGCAAAGGTATGAAATGTTTTTGAAAAAACAGGCATTCTGCCGGTAAAATTCGACTCCAAAATCAGGCACAGCAAAAATGTCATCTTTTCTTTATATGTTTTTCACAACTCCGTAACAACCATCTCCTACTTTTGCGGCGTGAATCAAAAAAAGAAATTGACGAATATGAACAAATTAAATGGATTTTACCCAAAACTGTTTGCCAGGATTTTATTGTCCTGCATGTTGTTAAGCGTTTCAGTGACCGCTGTTCGGTCTCAGGGAACAAATGCATCCGTCACGGGAAAAGTAACGGACGAAAACAAGGAGGCGGTTATCGGAGCGACGATTATCGTCAAAAACGAATCTACCGGCTTCGTGGCCGGGACGGCTACCGACCAGGCCGGCGAATACGCCATCCGCCAGCTTCCGCTCGGTTCGCCCTATACGGTAAGCGTATCCTATATCGGGTATGGCACTCAGCAGCAAACCGGCTTCACGCTGGGACAGGGAGACTTGATACGGGTCGATTTCAGGTTGAGAGAGGAAAATACGGAAATAACAGAGGTTCAAGTACTGGCCAGCAGCCTGCGCAAGGGGATAGACAGGCTGGGCGAGTCGACGTCCATATCTCCGAAAGACATACAGACGCTTCCCGTGAACGGGCGCAATTTTTATTCGCTGGCAGACCTTTCGCCGGTGAGCAACGGCAGCAACCTGGCCGGACAGCTGTCGTCATCCACTTCGTACATGATAGACGGAATGACGGCCAGAGGCCCGCTGTCGGGCAGCATGTCGAACAGAGGCCCCTACCTCCTGTCGATGGAAGCCATTCGCGAATTTGAGGTGGTAACGAACAACTACGACGTGACGCTCGGACGGGCAGGAGGCGGCGCCATCAGTTCGGTAACCAAGTCGGGCACAAACCGGCTGACAGGCTCGGCTTTCGTCTATCATCGCGCCGATGAGCTGTCGAGCCGCTACGACACGCGCGGCAACAAGCGCAGCGACACATATTCCATCACGCAGGCAGGCTTTTCGCTGGGCGGACCCCTGATCAAGGACAAGCTGCACTACTTCGTTTCGTGGGATCACCAGACGGACAAACGTCCGCTGTATATCGCCGACATTCAGAATCAGGAAGACGAAATACGGTACAGGATATCGCAGGAAAATCTGAATCAGTTCCTGTCTATTGCCCGCTCGCAGTATGGCGTAGCCGATTCGCCGCAGACCGGCTCGTTCGACAAAACCCACCCTACGAACAGCGTATTCGCCCGGCTCGACTGGCAGCTCAACGCCACCAACCTGCTGACCATCCGCAACAACTACAACAGAGACGTGAACAGCCAGGGCGTCGGCGACAATACGACCATCAATCTCTACGAAGTCTACGGCACGCACGTCAGTCAGGACAACAGCCTGCTCGCTTCGTTGCGTTCGGTGCTTGGACCGAGGCTGATGAACGAACTGAAATTTCAGCATCTTTATACCAAAGACCACGGACGTCCCAGCGATCAGCTTCCGGCCGACAATATTCCCCGCGCCATCGTGGAGAATATCTCGTCCACGATCGACGGGCAGGAGTACAGAACCAACATCCAACTCGGCGGACAGCGCTATTTGCCCGAACTGTTCATTAATAATGTATACCAGTTTGTAGACAATCTTTACTATTCGACAAACAGGATAAACTATACCTTTGGCGCCGACATCATGTATACTCATCTCAATTCGAAGGCTACCAGCGAAATGAACGGGCGTTTCTACTACAGCGGGATGGAGGCCTTCCTGGCGAACAAGCCGTATCGCTACGCACGCGAGGTGCCGGTGGGCGATCCTGCCGTCAAGCAGGGCGTACTCAATTCGGCCGTCTACGGACAGATGCAGACGAAATTCGCCGGCGGATTCGAACTGGTAGCCGGCATACGTGTCGACCATACGGTCTACTTTTCCAATCCCGCCGACAATCCCCTGCTCACCTCCGAACTGGGATTGAAAACGAACAATAAACTCAGCGCCTTCCAGATACAGCCCCGCGCCCAACTGACGTGGGATATCGGCAGCAGGCAGACGGATATTGTCCGCCTCGGCGCCGGAATCTTCGGGTCGAACATGAACAATTACGCAATGGTCAACAATCTTGAATTTGACGGGCTGCGTGTCGTCGCCTTCGACCGTTCGGCGTCCAACAACAGCGAACTGGGTATTACACCCGACTTCCCCAGCTACCGCGCCAATCCGGCTTTCGCCCCCGGCGCGGAACTGTTCGACCGTTTCGGGGTCGAGAAAGTAGCGACCTTCAACGTCAACGGGGAAAACACGAAAATGCCCACCGTCTACAAATTCAGCCTCTCCTACAGCAGATTTTTCTCCGATCGCCTGCGCGCCGGAATCAACTTCTACGGCACGTATGGCCGCAACAACTACATGTATGTAGACCGGAATATGGTGGATGCGCCCTACTTCACGCTCGCCAACGAAGCCAACCGTGGCGTATACGTGCCGGCATCGACCATCAGCACCAGCCGGGGCACGACGGACTGGACGCAAAGCAAGAAGTCGAACAGGATCGGCCGGGTGCTCGAACTGAACAGCGACGGCAGGATCAATTCCTATACTGCCGTGCTCGACATGACGTGGCGCTACTTCAGGGACGGACAGTTCAGCGCAAGCTACACATGGAACGATATCCACGACAATACGTCGTACAACGGGAACGTGGCCAATTCCGCTACGCTCTACCAGATGATTAAAGACGATCCGCGCGAACTGGGCATAATGAGCTATTCGGACATGCAGTTTCGCCACAAGGCTGTCGTATTCGGTACACTGCCTTCGTTCTACGGCATCACGGCGGGAATACGCTTTTCGGGGATAGGCGGCTCGCGCTACTCGATGGTGGTGAACGGAAATATCAACGGCGATTTCGTAAGCGGCAACGACCTGGCATACGTCTTCGACCCGAACGATGCGAATACGCCGCAGGATATCAAGGACGGCATCAACAGTCTTTTAAACAACGACGATGTAGCCGAAAGCTTCAAGGACTACCTCCGCAAAAACTTCGGAAAAATAGCCGAACGCAATGGCGGCGTCAACGGATTCTACGGCGTGTGGGACCTGCGCGTGACAAAACTCTTCAAGCTTTACCGCACGCACGGCATCGAACTGTCGGCCGACATCTTCAACGTGGCTAACCTCATAAACAGAGAAAAGGGTTTGAGCCATAATCTGTCCAAACAGAGCCTCTACAACGTGAGCGGATTCGACCCTGACAAGAAACAGTATGTCTACAGCGTCAACAATTCGGCGGGACAAGTCACGCCGGGCGGCAGTCCGTGGCAGATACAACTCGGGGTGAAATACGTTTTTTGAATTCAAACAGCAAATAAATCATATTAATAACAACGAAACATGAAAATGCTTGTCTTATTCGCACTGTCGCTCCTCATCCTCATGCAGGTCGACGCAGTATATGCACAAATACGCAAAGCGCCTTTTATCTTTCCGGCTACCGATCAGTATCTGGTACTAAAAGCCGATTTTCATCAGCACACCGTATTTTCGGACGGTTCTGTCTGGCCGGCAACCCGTGTAGAAGAAGCTTACGGAGAAGACCTCGACGTGATCGCCCTGACGGAGCATATCGAGTATCGTCCTCATCTGGACGAGATGACCGCACGCAGCCACAGCCATTCCTTCGAACTGGCTGTGAATGCGGCGGAACGGTTCGGTATCATCTTGATTCGCGGCACGGAAATTACCCGTATGATGCCGCCCGGACATTTGAACGCCATCAATATTACCGATGCCGATGTCTTTGAAAAATTTGTCAATCCAAACAATTCCAGTGATTCGGCGCATGTCGTCGAAGCCTTGGCCGAAGCGCGCAGACAGGGAGGATTTGTCTTTTGGAATCATACGGCCTTTCCGACTCCGGACAACAAGTCGACCTGGCATCCCATACATCAGCATCTGTTGGAACAGGGTCTGATGATGGGAATTGAAGTAGTAAACGGGGAACGTTACGAACCCATTGCCTTTCAATGGTGTCTTGATCATAACCTGACGATTTTTTCCAATACGGATGTACATTCAACAATGGCACAGAAACGTTCGGCCGACGATTCGAAAGTCATGACGTTGGTGCTGGCTAAAGAGCGTACGCAAGACGGCGTAATGGAAGCTCTGCGCGACCGTCGCACCATTGCTTTGTGGAACAATCAACTGATGGGGAGGGAACAGCACGTAGCCCCCGTTGTCGCAGGCGCTGTGAAAGCCCGGCTGCATGAACGGAACAATCTCTATCTCTTCGAATTGGAAAATGCGTCCGGATTTCCTTTCATCTTCGAATTTACAGATTTGCCGCAAGGTTTCCGCATTCGCAACGATGTACCCTGGAGCGTCAAGCCCTACGAAACGACAGCTTTTACCGCTTCCGTACGCGGTGATGCACCGCAGAGCGTCAAGGTGCGCGTACTGAATGTATTTGTCACACCGGAAAACAATCTGGAAATGGAACTTCCGGTCATTAAATAAATAATGATATGAAAAAGAAGGTATTTGCTCTCATCATTGCAACTGTTTTTGGCGCATCGAACATGTATGCCGGAAACGATGCCGTTCCCGCCGTACGCAAGATTCTGTTTGTTGGTCTGAAAAATGGCTATTTTTCGTCCGATTACTATACAGGCGACCAGATAGCAGAAAATTTCGACGTACCGCCCGACGCAATGGACGAGTTTATAAATGGCGAATTTTACGGAGCGTTTGAAGATGTCGCCATGAAAAAAAATCTCCGCCTGACCGTATGTGATGAAAAGGCGAGGGTCGTGATTTCCGACCTCCAGTACGATTACGACGGAGATGTGCTGTACAGTAATCTTTCGAAAATAGACGAAAAGGAATACCGGGACGTACTGCAACAGGCGCAAGCCGAATATTTGCTGGTGTTCGATCAGTATTACATCAAGAAAGAAGTATACCCGTACGACAATTTTGCACACATATTCCATTATTCGGTATACGATGCTTCCAAAAACAAAGTATACGACGGACATTATCGTTTCTCCGCATTTGATCTCGGAACACTGTCCATGCTCCAGAAACAGATAAAGAAGGCGGCGGATAAATGTATCCGAAGCATACAATAAATCATTGTACGCTAAAGATTTCACATGCAAAATTCAATAGATTCAGGCCGGCGCGCCCGTGTGTCATAACCGGGCGCGCCGAATTTTGAATCTTACATTTTAATCCGTTCCCACACCCATCCCGGCAACAATCGCCAAAAAAAGACGGTCAGCGCATATCGCCAGTCGATGATGGCTATCCGCTTCCGTTTTTTCAATGCCCGGACGATGCGCCGGGCAACATATTCGACATCCATCAGCATGGGATAGCGTCTGTTTTTGTCCAGCAACGATGTTGCCACAAAACCGGGACGGATGTCGGTAAAGCGGATGGGCAGTTTCCGCATACGGGAAAGCTGAGACAATGCTTCGATATAAGTATTTTGGAAACGCTTCGACGCCGAATACGACGGTGCGCCGCCCATCCCCTTCGTGCCCGCAACAGAACTGACGACGGCAATATGCCCACTGTTTTGTTCACTGAAAAAATGGAACGCCGTCGTGACCATGCGCACGAATCCCTCAACATTCGTACCAACCGTTTTAATCTCAATATCAGGCTGTAATTCCACATTGTGAAACCCGATGCCCGACGTCAGCAAAAACAAATCCATGCCGCCAGTCTGCCGGATCAGCCGAAGTAAACTCTGCGGCGCATCGGCTGCCGTAACGTCCAACACCTCAGTTGATATGCGTTCGGGAGCAAGCGTTTTTAACACATTCAGTTCTTCCTCGCGCCGTCCGGCGACGCCCAGCTGCCAGCCGTCTTCCAGCAGCATTTTAGCCACTTCGCGCCCGATACCCGACGTGGCGCCCACAATAATCACTTTCTTCATCATATACCGTTTTAAAATCTTTCCAAATATAGGCACAATCATGCGAAAAACCAAATAAAACGCCTTGAAGCGATTTTTTTTCACAAAAAAACGCCGATATATTTTTTTCAAAAGAAAAAATAGCGTACCTTTGCAAGCCGATTATTATCAAAATGTATTAAATTGTTAGTTTTCAGCATATTGTTGTTTTCGCTTGTTCGAAGAAACATGAAAGCTGAAACGTATTATTAATTAAAAAAATTTTTAGTAGTGGATACTTTGAGTTATAAGACCATTTCTGCAAATAAAGCAACCGTAAACAAAGAGTGGGTTGTTGTAGACGCAACAGACCAGTCTCTGGGACGTATTTGTTCGAAAGTAGCCAAACTTTTGCGAGGCAAATACAAGCCGAATTTTACGCCCCATGTCGACTGTGGTGATAATGTGATCGTTATTAATGCAGACAAAGTCGTTCTGACAGGAAAGAAGTGGAACGACCGTATTTATTTGAGATTTACCGGTTACCCCGGCGGGCAACGTGAATATACCCCTGCAAGTTTGAAAGCCAAAGGGGAAGACCGCCTGTTCCGCAAAGCGGTAAAAGGCATGTTGCCTAAAAACCGTTTAGGAAGCAAGTTGCTCAATAACCTGCACGTGTTTGCGGGAAGCGAGCACAACAAAGCATCTGTAATCCCCAAACTGATAGATATAAATTCACTTAAATAGTTTATGGAAGTAGTTAATGCAATAGGGCGGCGCAAGGCAGCCGTAGCCCGTGTATACGTTAGCGAAGGTAACGGGAAAATCACCGTCAACCGTCGCGATCTGACGGAATATTTCCCTTCGCCCATTCTGCAGTTTGTTGTCAGGCAACCGCTCTCGACCCTGAATGCAACAGAACAGTACGACGTCAAGGTGAACCTTTTCGGCGGAGGATTCAAAGGACAGTCCGAAGCTGTGCGTCTGGCCATCACGCGTGCGTTGATTAAAATCAACCCCGAATCAAAACCGGCGCTGAAGGCCGAAGGCTTCGTCACGCGCGACCCGCGCTCCGTTGAACGGAAAAAACCGGGTAGACCGAAAGCTCGCAAGAGATTCCAGTTCAGCAAACGTTAATCTTTATTTGTGAGTCTATACCTTGCAAGTAAAAAAAAGGCGTTTAGTATCTAAACCGCCCGGATTCTATCGTAACAGGCAGACTACCGGGAGGCTGTATTTCATTTAAAAGAAAGAATGTAAACGAAAACAAACAAACAAATGTCAAGAGTAAATTTTGAACAATTATTGGAAGCAGGCGTCCATTTCGGACATCTGAAACGCAAATGGAACCCGGGAATGGCTCCATACATTTTTATGGAACGTAATGGTATCCATATTATTGATCTGCACAAGACGGTGGTCAAAGTAAACGAAGCGGCGGAAGCGTTGAAAAACCTGACGCGCATGGGACGAAAAATCCTCTTTGTAGCAACGAAAAAGCAGGCCAAGCAAATAGTGGCAGACAAAGCTACTGCCGTCGGCATGCCCTACGTCATCGAACGCTGGCCGGGCGGGATGCTGACCAATTTCCCCACCATCCGCAAGGCTGTAAAGAAAATGGCGAACATCGACAAAATGAGCAAAGACGGAACGTTCGACAACCTCTCCAAAAGAGAAAAACTTCAGATTACGCGCCAGCGGGCAAAATTGGAAAAAACACTCGGCTCGATTGTGGACATGAGTCGCCCGCCGGCTGCCCTGTTTGTCGTTGACGTACTGAAAGAGCACATCGCCGTCAGCGAAGCCAACAGACTGGGGATTCCCATATTTGCAATGGTCGACACCAATTCCGACCCGTCCGGCATCGACTTTGTCATCCCGGCGAACGACGACGCCAGCAAATCAATCGAACTGATTCTGAGCGTCATCAGCGAAGCCATCCACGAAGGCATTCTCGAAGCTAAAGCAGCAGGCAAGGATAACCGCCGTGAGGAAGGCGACGAGGAAGATACCGAAGAAACGCCCGGAAGGGAACGCAGAACGAGGTCGGCCGCAAAAAAACGCAACGTCAAAGAAGAAGAAGACGCGCTCAACGCAGCCGTTATCTCAAAAGTCGCAAAAGATCTGGACGAAGATTAATAACAACATAATAAATTAAAACTCTAAAAATATTGAATATATGGCAGTTACAATGGCTGATATCACTCATCTGAGGAAGATGAGCGGAGCAGGAATGATGGATTGCAAAAACGCACTGGAAGAATCGGGCAACGATTTCGAAAAAGCGATGGAAATTATCCGCAAAAAAGGACAGGCGGTCTCTGTGATACGTTCCGACCGTGAAGCGTCCGAAGGCTGCGTGCTGGCAGCGCACAGCGACGGTTATGCCGCCTCCGTGGCGCTCAAGTGCGAAACCGATTTCGTGGCTAAAAACGGCGAATTTATTGCCTTAACACAAAGTATTCTGGACGTGGCAATGGAGAAAAAACCGGCTACGCTTCAGGATTTGCTGGCCGCGCCGCTGAGCGATGGCCGCGCTATCGGTGACCACATTACCGATCGCATCGGCATAACCGGCGAGAAGATGGAACTTGGATTCTATGAATTTGTGAACGGCGCTTCGACAATGTCTTATATCCATCATGGCAACAGACTGGCTACCATAGTGGCATTCAACGGAGCAATCGAATATCAGGTTGCACGCGATGTGGCAATGCAGGTTGCCTCCATGAATCCCGTAGCCGTGACACCGGACGAAGTGTCGCAAAAGGTCATCGACACCGAAAAAGAAATAGCCCGCGACAAAGCGCGTCAGGCAGGGAAACCCGAAAACCTGCTCGACCGTATTGCCGAAGGCGCCCTGCAGAAGTTCTACAAGGAAAGTACCTTGCTGGAACAGAATTTTATCAAAGATGACAAGCTTACCATCCGGCAATATCTACAACAACAGGATAAAACGCTCACGGTAACGGCATTCAGACGCATTGCGCTGAATGTGGACTAAGTGACTTTTTGTTTTTATAACAAAAAAAGGTTGTCTGCTTTTTTGCAGTCAACCTTTTTTTATTATTTTTGCCGGAAAAATCTATGATCTTTCTTAGAACAAAACCCGTCAGCGAGACGGACGACGAATTGCTGTACCGCTACAGGACAACAATGCGGATGGACTGCCTGGGTAGCCTGTACGACCGGTATATTCCACTCGTATATGGTCTGTGCCTGAAGTATCTGCAGGACGAAGAGGATGCGCGGGACGCCGTAATGCAACTGTTTGAAGAACTGGTTTCGAAAGTGATGCAACACGACGTGCGGGATTTTCGCGCATGGCTCTACAGCGTGGCGCGCAACCATTGCCTGCAAATATTGCGCAGCCAGGCAAATTCCATTCAGACAGAATTGTATCCCAACCTTATGGAATCGGATGAAAGTTTGCATCTCTTTGACGACGAGGAGGACAGCGAACGTATTCCCGCACTGCAGAAATGCATGGAAAAGCTGCCCGAAACACAGCGGAAAGCCATACAACTCTTCTTTATGGAGGAAAAATCGTATGCCGACATTACAGACGTCACCGGATATTCATTGAAAAGCGTAAAAAGTTATATCCAGAACGGGAAAAGAAATTTGAAAATATGTATAGAACAAGCAATAAAATAGCAATGAACCTGCTGGAATACATACAGGGAAACCGGAAAGGGAAAGCAGCTCACCGACTCGAACGCGAAGCGATGCGTGACGTTTTCTTGGCTGAAGCACTGGAAGGATATGATACGGTCGAGGGCGACCATATCCGGCAGATTGCCTTGCTGCGCACGCAACTGTCGGCAAAGACACGGCGCGTCAACAGGCTTGCCGTCGCAGGCATTGCTGCCGGGCTGCTGTTTTTTCTTGCCGTCGGCAGCTATTTCATGTTGAACCGCGAGAATGAAAACTTCGTAGCCCGGTACGACAGTCTGTCAGAGAATGTAAGCGCACAGAAGACGGAAGACGCACCCGTGCCGGCAGCGCCCGATACCGCACAGACGGAAATCCCGTCGGCCGTACGCGAACAGAAAACGCCGGCAATGCCCCCGCCTCCCGCCGCTTCGACGACGGAAAACGTGATTGCGGAAACAGTCGAACCACCAAGCAATGAGATTGTTGCCGTGGAAGAGCTGCAGGAGACGCCGGTTCTAACGGACACTCTGCTGTTAGCCCGGCAAACGCAAATTGAAGAGATGGAAGCAGCCGTCGCGGCCGAAGCGCAGAAACCGGAAGTTGACACCCTGACGTTAGCCCGGCAAACGCGCCCGGCGCTGAAAACGGGAGACGGCACACTGTTTGACGGTCTTACGGCCGAAAATGACACCGAGCGCCGCAGGACCTCGCAGAAGCCGTATCCCAAAATCGGAATGGCGGAATACAGAAAGTATCTGAAAGAATCGCTAATCCGTCCGGCGACGGGCGATTGCACCGGGGCGAAAGGCATCGTCAGAGTAGAGTTTAACATCGACCACGAGGGTAAACCGCATAACTTCCGCATCCGGAAAAAACTTTGCGACGAAGCCGACAGAGAAGCCATCCGCCTGATAGAAAACGGCAGCCTGTGGGTTGGCGACAAAAACAAAAAGATAACCGTCGACGTGTCATTCTGAGCGCGACACAAAAGCATTGCAGCATGAATTTAAAAATTCACAGATTCGAAGAACCGAACAGCCGCGATCCGAGAGATTCACGGCATTCTGGCCTGAAAGCGGCGCTAAAACTCACGGCATACGGCGTTTGTCTCCTGATAGCCGTCTGCTGCCGTTCGGGCGCCGGGCGCGACGACGCAGCCATACCCGCGGCCGCGACGGAAACACCGGCCGTGACCGAACGCGACAGTGTGGAGGAAATGAAGACACTGTCTGCCGGAATATTCGAAAATTTCCCGTGCGGAACGATCGATTCGGCCGGATACGTGGATGTATCTGCCGGCGTGGCGCGTTTCAGGATAAAGGGGCGCGCTGCAGAAAAGGTCGCAGCACGCACCATGCACGTGCAGTCCGACAGCACGAAGGCCGATGCCCGGTCGTACATCTTCCTGCACGGGATGGAGAAAGACAAGTCCTTCGCCTTCGATGCGCTTTGTATCCCGTCGGCAGGAACAATGATTGTCTGTCCCGACCGGCATGACGGCAGCGGAAGAGACGAAATCGACCTTATCCTCGTCTCCAAGCGCGACCACCGGCTGCGAGCGCTCGACTGCGAAAACGGCCTCCTGATCGACGTCCCGGCTGCCACCGGCCGCAATCCCGGCAACAAAAAACGGTACGGCGACAAGAAAACGCCCGAAGGCATCTTCTCCATCTACGCCATTCACGACGCTTCGGAATGGGACTACGATTTTCACGACGGAAAAGGGCCGGTAAAAGGCTGCTACGGAAAATATTTCGTCCGGTTCAAGGAATACTGGCACATCGGAATACACGGTACGCACCTGCCCGGAACGGTAGGTTCGCGCGCCACGGAAGCCTGTATACGCCTGCAAAACGACGACATCGAGCGCATCGTCCCGATGATTTCCGTCTCGGAAACGCTCATTGCCGTCACTCCGGCGTATGAGGACATGACTGTGCAGTGAAGCGGATAGATATTGAAAAAACATGCGTTGGCAAAACCATAATGCGCGTGATGAAAACCGTCTCGCGCGAGGATGATTTCATCTCGCGCGAAGATATTTTCATCTCGCGCGAGGATGATTTCATCTCGCGCGAGGATATTTTCATCTCGCGCGAGACAGTTTTCATCTCGCGCGAGATGGGATTCACTTTTCGTTGGCCAAATTTAACATTCGACGAAGCAGCTTCGCTTTCCGCACGAAACACCGTAAACCGCACCGTCCGTCCCTCGCCGGGTAGCCTGCTGAATGACAGTACGGAAAAATACAAAAAAAAACAGCCCCATGTTTTTTTTACTCGCCATTAATTGCTACTTTTGCAATGCAGAAAAAAAACGATAACAGGGAATGCCCGACTGTTTGCAGACGGAAAATGTTTTACACCCCGCGTTATCCTGACACGCAGACGATGATGATGACTACTGAAGTAAATGAATATACGCTGGATAACGGCCTTACCGTCTGGCTGAACGAAGACCACAGCCAGCCGAAAGTCTTCGGAGCGGTAGTCGTCAAAGCCGGTTCGAAAGACAGCCCCAATACCGGCATTGCCCACTACTTCGAGCACATGATGTTCAAGGGTACGGACAAAATCGGCACGGTCGACTACGAAAGCGAACGCCTGTATCTCGACATGATTGCCCGCAAATACGACGAACTCGCCGCAACGGCCGACGAAACCCTGCGACGCGAAATACAGCAGGAAATCAACACCCTGAGCGTACAGGCCGCACAATATGTCATCCCCAACGAATTCGACAAGCTGATAACAAAATACGGCGGAAGCAAACTCAACGCCGGCACATCGTACGACTACACGGTCTATCACAACATCTTCACCCCACAATACATGAAACACTGGGCTGAAATCAACAGCGAACGCCTCCTGAACCCCGTCTTCCGCATGTTTCAGAACGAACTCGAAACTGTCTACGAAGAAAAAAACCGGCACGACGACATGATGCTCAACCGCGCCATCGAACGAATCATGACCATCTTCTTCCATCCGCACCCCTACGCCTGGCCCATCATCGGAAGCACCGAAAACCTCAAAAACCCGCGCCTGTCCGAAATGCAGAAATTCTTCAAAAAATACTACGTAGCAGCAAACATGGGGCTGATTCTGAGCGGCGACTTCGATACGGCAGACACACTGCCCGTCATCGAACGAACCTTCGCACGCATCCCGAAAGGCGTCGTAATACACTCCCCGAAAACAGAAATACCCCCACTGCGTGGACGCGAAAAAGCCATCATCAAAATACCCATCCCGCTGATGAAAGCCGTAGCGCTGGGATTCCGGGGCACTCCTTCGAACCATCCCGACCAGACAGCTCTCGACATCGCCGCCGGCATACTGAACAACGCCAACGGAACGGGATACCTCGACAAACTCATGGTCGAACGGCGGGTGATCGGAGCCATGGTCGGCGGCGAATCGTTCAACGAAGCCGGGTTCATCGGCATCGTAGTCGTACCAAAACTCATGCTCCAGTCGTGCCGCAAAGCCGAAAAAATGATATGGAAACAGATCGAACGGCTGAAAAACGGCGACTTTACGGACGAAATCTTCAACAGCCTCAAGCGCGAACGGCTGAGGACTCACCTCGCCAATCTCGAAAACATCGACTCCAAAAGCCAGATACTGGTACGCCTCTTCGCACAGGAAAAAAAATGGACCGACTACCTGGACGAAATGGAACGGATCGACATGCTGACAAAAAACGACATCGTCCGCACGGCAAAAAAATACTTCGGCGACAACTACCTCTTCGTAAAGAAAAAAACGGGACAGTACCGCAAAGAAAACCTCGCCAAACCCGATTTCGCACCCATCCTGCCCGGACACACGGACGCATCGTCGGCCTACGCCCGGCAGCTCGAACTCATCCCCGTGAAAGACGCCGGCATACGCTTCCTGGATTTCGAAAACGACGTCCGCACACGCATGTTGACGCCCAAAGTGACGCTGTATACCACCCCGAACCGGCAGAACCGGATCTTTACGCTCAAAATGTCGTACGGCATCGGACTGCTGCAGGAACCCCGCCTGAAGTTTCTCGCCGCATACCTGCCGCTGCTCGGAACCGAAAGCCTCTCGTTCGAACACTTCCGCACACGGCTGCAGTCGCTCGGAAGCACGCTCGAAGAAGACGTAGACAGAAACTCGTTCTCCCTTAAAATAAGCGGATTCGACAACGCCTTTGTCGAGACGCTGACCATCGTGGATGATTTTCTGCGGCACGCCAAAGCCGACGACCGGAAACTGAAAACACTCGTGGACGACGCTAAAGTGATGGAAAAAGCCTTCTTTCAGTCCAACAGCGAAGTCGCAGAAGCACTCTTCGAATACGTACAGTTCGGAAAACTGTCGCAGTACATGACCAAACTTTCGCTCCGTGAAGTGAAATGGCTCAAGGGACGGGAACTGGTGAAACTGTTTCACCGCGTGCAGCGGATAGAATGTTCGCTGCACTATTGCGGCGCACTCGACGAAGACGAAGCAGCACGCCATATCCGTGCGTTTCTGCCTCTTGACGAGATTTGCGAAACATCGACTTCGCCCCTCTACCGCGAATTTGTCAAATACGACCGCCCGCTGGTATTCTTCTACGACATGCCCGACGTGTTTCAGAACATCATCTACGCCTACATGTCGTGCGAACCGCTCGATACGCTCCGTAAACGGCACGAGGCCGAACTCTTTTCAAAATACTTCGGCGAAGGCATGTCGTCGCTCATGTTTCAGGAAATACGTGAATTCCGTTCACTGGCATATTATACTTCAGGCGCATACCGTATGCCGCCCTTCTGCCACGCCGGAATGCCCGCCCGATTCGTTACCTACCTCTCGACACAGTGCGACAAGACAACCGACGCCCTCAAGGTGCTAAACATGCTGATACAGGACATGCCCGAACGGCCCGAAAGAATCGCCGAAGTGATACAGACAACCGTCAACCAGACAAACAACGACTACCCCTCGTTTCGCGACCTC
This sequence comes from Tannerella sp., assembly GCA_031270465.1. Classification (GTDB taxonomy): domain Bacteria; phylum Bacteroidota; class Bacteroidia; order Bacteroidales; family Tannerellaceae; genus Tannerella. Next base: position 24,852 of record JAISXP010000130.1, read on the forward strand.
TCTGCACGGATCGCCATGCACAAGCGCAACGGACACGACACAGACCCGAACCGCCAGCTGATCGAAGACATCAAAACAATGAACATGAGCGACATCACGCGCTTCTACCGCTCGAACGTGAAAGGACGAACGCTTGTATACGTCGTGGTCGGAAACTCACGGCTGATGGACATGCAGCAGCTCGCCACGTTTGGCGACATCGTGCGGATGAAGAAATACGACTTTTATCACTGACAGCGGTAGAGCGGGTCGTAGAGACGCAAAATTTTGTGTCTCTACTACGACTAAAACCCATGTTTTTTCAACCACATTTCAGCGTCGTGCAGCGTCTCGTGGCTTCCCGCGTCGATGATTTCGACGCCGTCGTTCGCCGGACATGCAAGAATCCGCATCACGGGAGCGACGGACAGATAGAAGTCGATGATGGAGAATTTGCCCGTCCACTCCTCCATCATCCGGAAAATGGAAGGCGAGATAACGTGCACGCCACCGAACGCAGATTCCAGATGTTTCGACGGATCGAAGCCAGGATAAAACGACTTCACGGCGCCCGTATCCCGGTTGCGCCAGCCGCAGAGACGGTTGTCGCCGTCGAACAGTATCTGGCGCGACGACGGGCGGCGGCTGACAAGCAGTGTCGCAAGCGTATCGCCGGATGCGGCGTGCGCATTGTACAGCGCTTTCAGGTCGACACTGGAAAAAACATCGACATTGCATACCAGAAACGGCTCCGCGCCGTCCAGAAAAACGCGCGCGCGCTTGATACCTCCGCCGGTATCGAACAGGTAGTCGCTCTCGTCCGAAATATCTATTTTCAGGCCGAAATCGTTGTTTGCTGCAAGAAAATCCACAATCTGCCGTCCGAAATGATGGACGTTGACGACGATACGCGAAAACCCCGCCGCTTTCAGGCGGAGTATGGCATGTTCGAGCATGGGACGTCCGCCGACACACACAAGCGCTTTGGGCATATTGTCGGTAATGGGTTTAAGACGGCTTCCAAGACCTGCCGCAAGAATCATTGCTTTCATAATTTCTTTATTCAGTATGTATGTGACGCGGGTTCAAAATCGTGTTCGATATTCTGTTCCCGGTGAATCAGGTTTATTTTCACACCGTAGCGTGCATGAAGATGTTCCGCAAGCCGCTGCGCGCAGTAGACCGAGCGGTGTTGTCCGCCCGTACAGCCGAAGCAGACCGTCAAATGCGTAAATCTCCGTTCGACATAGCGTTTGACCGAGGCTTCCACCAGCGAGTAAATATGATTCATGAAGACGGCAACCTCTCCGTCGTCTTCCAGAAAGCGGATGACAGGCTCGTCCAGTCCCGTAAAAGCATTGTAGCGTTCATATTTACCAGGATTGTTGATGGCGCGGCAGTCGAAAACGAATCCTCCGCCGTTGCCGCTCGGATCGCCGGGGATACCTTTTTTATATGCAAAGCTGACGATTTTGACCGTCAGTATCCGTTTCCTGCGCTCGTCGGAAAACTGTTTCAGTTCCGTCAGCCGGCGCAGGATGCCGTTCAGGTACGGATATTCGCGATAATCCTCAGCCAGCAGTTCGCGCAGGTTGTCAAGTGCGTAGGGAATGCTTTGGATGAAGTGCGGTTTTTTCTCGAAATATCCCCTGAAACCGTACGCTCCCAGAGTCTGCAACGTGCGGAAGAGCACGAAGTGTCGCAGACGACGTCTGAAATCCGCCCCGTCGACCGGCATGTATTGCTGCAGAGCGCCGATATAGTCGTCCAGCAGCGATTCGCGAAGCGCTTTCGGATAATTAGCCTTCGCCTGCCAGAGAAACGAGGCCACGTCGTAGCAGACCGGTCCGCGCCGGCCGCCCTGAAAGTCGATGAAATACGGTTCGCCATCGCGGATGATGACGTTGCGCGACTGGAAATCGCGATAGAGAAACGTCGACGGATCATCTTCGAGCAGCATTTCGCATATCCGTCCGAAATCGTCTTCGAGCAGATTTTCCTGAAAATCCATGCCTGTCGCTTTCAGAAAGCAGTATTTGAAGTAGTTCAGATCCCAGAGAATCGAACGGCTGTCGAAAGCCGGCTGCGGATAGCACCGTGCGAAATCGAACCCCTCCGCCCCCGCGACCTGCAGGCGCGGCAGCGTGGTGATGGTCCTGCGCAGCAGGAGACGCTCGTCTTCGTCGAAAACGCAACTCAGGCGGCCTTTTTCGATGGCATGAAAAAGCAGCATGTCGCCAAGGTCTTCCTGAAGATAGAACAGGCGGTCGGCCGAATGGCAGTACACCTCGGGCACAGGCAACCCCCTGCTCCGGAAATGAGCGGCCATATACATGAAAGCGTTATTCTCTCTTACCGAAGTTCCGCTCACTCCAATCAGGCTTTCCTTTCCTGTCAGACGGAAATAGCGTCTGTTCGAACCCGACGAGGGCAGTTCCGTAACGGTTTCCGGCGGAAATCCGGTGCGGGCGGCATACAGCCGGCCAAGTGTTTCAAGAGGATTCATACATTCAATCAAAGTTCATTTTTATCCGTGCGTCCTGAAGGAAACGTGCCGCCGCAAAACGAGGCAAAGTAATGAAGAAAATCGCTTCAGAAGGTACTGTAAATACTCATGTATCATATTGTCGTGGCAAAGATACAAATTTTATGCGACAGAAAATATGTTTTCTTAACGGAATATTCTATATTTGCCCGGTGATACGGCAGCGCCGGTTATCGTAATCTCCGTACTGCTGCTTTTCATGTCGAATGATTATTTTTTTAAATGTTTAAGCTATGAATAAAAAGATTTTATTTCCATTGTTTATCACAGCTTTGTCTGCGCAAATGCTATGTGCGGCAGACGAGGCCAGGTTGCTGCGTTTCCCTGCGACGAACGGCAGCGAAATAGTTTTCACCTATGCAGGTGATCTGTACAGAGTGCCCGTCTCGGGCGGCGAAGCGGCACGGCTGACTTCGCACGTGGGGTACGAAATGTTTCCCCGCTTCTCGCCCGACGGCCGGACAATCGCCTTCACCGGACAGTACGACGGCAATACGGAAGTGTACACCATCCCTTCGAAAGGCGGCGAGCCGCTGCGCCTGACGTATACTTCCACGAACGCGCGCGACGATCTCGGCGACCGCATGGGGCCGAACAACATCGTCATGACATGGACGACCGACGGACAGCGCGTCGTCTATCGCAACCGCATCAGCGGCAGTTTCAGCGGCAAACTTCTCACGGTCGACAGGGAGGGCGGCCTTTCGCAACCAATCCCGCTGCCCGAAGGCGGGTTCTGCAGCTATTCGCCCGACGGCAAACGGCTCGCTTACAACCGCGTGATGCGCGAATTTCGCACGTGGAAATACTACAGAGGCGGAATGGCGGACGACATCTGGATTTACGACACGGTGAAAAAATCGGTCGAAAACATCACGAACAACGATGCGCAGGACATCTTCCCGATGTGGGTGGGCGACGAGATTTATTTCCTCTCCGACCGCGACCGGACAATGAACGTGTTCGTCTACAATACAAAGACACGGGAGACGGGCAAGGTGACGCAGTTCGGTGAATACGACGTGAAATTCCCCAGCACAAACGGTAAACTCATCGTTTTCGAAAACGGAGGGTACATCTACAAGCTCGACCCGTCGACCAAAAAGGCCGAAAAGGTAACCATCTCGCTGGCGTCGGACAATATCTATGCCCGGAGCGAAATCAAGGACGGCAAGGGCTACGTGACACACGCCAGCCTCTCGCCCGACGGTGAACGCCTGACCGTCACGGCACGCGGCGAAGTATTCAACCTGCCGGCAGGCAAGGGCGTCACGAAGAACATCACCCGCACGCCGGGTGCGCACGAACGCAACGCGCAGTGGTCGCCCGACGGAAAAAGCATCGCCTTCATCTCGGACGAAAGCGGCGAAACGGAACTCTGCCTCCATTCTCCCGAAACGGGCAGGACGGAACAGCTGACACGCAACAGCGACACGTATATCCGCAGTTTCGAATGGAGTCCCGACAGCAAGACAATCGCGTATACCGACCGCAAAAACCGCCTCAACCTGCTCACCGTCGAGACGAAACAGCGCGCGACGCTCTTCCAGGAACCGTACGGCGAACCACGCGGCACGACGTTTTCGCCCGACGGCAAATGGCTGGCATACACGCGGCAGGAAACAAATACATACAACGTGGTATACCTCTATCACATTGCGGAGAAGAAACAGTACGCAGTGACAGACCGCTGGTACGAATCGTCGTCGCCCGCCTTCAGTACGGACGGGAAATACCTCGTCTTCCGGTCGATGCGCGACTTCATGCCCATCTACGGCTCGATGGAATGGAATCACGTCTTCAGGAATGAAGGCGGGATATATATGGCGCTGCTGTCGAAAGATACGCCTTCGCCCTTCCTCGCCAAAGATGGAAAAACACCGCCCGCCAAACCCGAAGAACCGAAAAAAGATGACTCGCAACCGAAAAAGGACGAAAAGAAAACCGAACCCGTCGCCGTGCGCATCGACACGGACGGACTGGCTGACCGCATTGTGAAAATACCGGTAGCGGCCGGAAACTATTTCAGTTTCTATTCCGACGGGAAGAAAGTGTACTACGTGCGCGGGAACTCGACATACGGATACGATCTCGACACACAGAAGGAAGACCTCGTTGCCGACGGCGCTTCGATGACGGTCGGGACGGGGCGCAAGAAAGCTCTCTTCAGCAAGGGGCGCGGCAGATATTATGTGGCAAACATCCCGTCGGGCAAGGCCGATTTGAAAGAGGAGGTCGACCTGTCGAACATGAAAATCACGACAGACTACGCGAAGGAGTGGGCGCAGGTCTTCGGCGAGGCGTGGCGCGCCTTCCGCGACGGTTTTTACGTGGACAACATGCACGGCGTGGACTGGGCGGCCATGAAGGCCAAATACGCCGTGCTGCTGCCATACGTGAGGAACAGACTCGACCTGAACTACGTCGTCGGGGAAATGATTTCCGAACTGAACTGCGGCCATGCCTACATCACCACCGGCGAGATGGATCGCCCGGAACGCATCCGTACGGGACTGCTGGGTGCGGAAATCTCGCGCGACGGAAGCGGATTCTTCCGCATCGAGCGGATTCTGCCCGGAGTGTCATGGAATCCGTCGCTACGTTCGCCGCTAACCGAGCCGGGAGTAGATGCGAATGAAGGCGACTTCATCGTAGCAGTCGACGGCATTCCGGCCAACAGCGTCAACGACCTCTACGCCCTTCTGGTGGGAAAAGCCAATGTGCCCGTCGAACTTTCACTCAACAGCAAGCCTCAGACGAATGGTGCACGCAGGCAAATCATCCTCCCGCTGGCCGACGAATATCCACTCTATCACCACCAGTGGGTTCAGAAGAATCTGGAAAAGGTAGACAGGGCTTCGAACGGAAGGATAGGATATATCTACATCCCTGACATGGGCGTGGAAGGGTTGGTCGAGTTTTCGCGCTATTTTTATCCACAGTTAGACAAGGAGGGGCTGATTATTGACGAACGTGCCAACGGCGGCGGCAATGTGTCGCCGATGATTCTTGAACGCCTGGCGCGCGAACCGTATCGGCTGACGATGTCGCGCGGTTCGACTCACATCGGCACTATCCCCGATGCCGTGCAGGTTGGCCCAAAGGTATGCCTCATCAACAAATACTCCGCCTCTGACGGCGACCTGTTTCCCTGGGGATTCCGCGCCCTGGGTCTGGGTAAACTTATCGGGACGCGCACGTGGGGAGGCATCGTTGGCATCAGCGGCTCACTGCCATTCATTGACGGAACGGATCTGCGCGTGCCCTTCTTCACCAACTACGACGTGAAGACGGGCGAATGGATCATCGAAAACCACGGCGTAGACCCCGACATCCTGATCGACAACGACCCCGTCAGGGAATGGAACGGCGAAGACGAACAACTCGACCGCGCCATCGAAGAAGTCATGAAGGAATTGAAAAACCGCAAACCCCTGCCCAAGACGCCCGCGCCGAGGGTATGGAACAAGTGATTTGCAGAAATCCCGACCCGGTCGGAGATGAGAAAAACACGTTTTTTTCTTTCCCGGAACGTCCGGAGACAGAGAAAACGTGTTTTTTTTCTCTCCCGGAACGTCCGGGAAAGAATCCGAAACGTCGTAATCCATGTTTTTTCAACATTCGCCATATTTTTCCGCATTTCGCTTTTCCGGTTTGCGCAAAAAAGCTTTCCTTTGCATGAAGATGAACGAAACGATATTGGAAAAACTCAAAGTCCTGGCCGAGTCGGCAAAGTATGACGTCTCGTGCGCCTCCAGCGGTACGGTACGGCGGAATCAGTCCGGCGGAATCGGCAATACGGTTGGAGGGATGGGTATATGTCACAGTTTTACGGACGACGGGCGATGTGTCTCGCTGCTCAAAATCATGCTCACCAACCACTGCATCTACGACTGCGCCTACTGCATCAACCGCCGTAGCAACGACATCCGGCGCGCTACCTTTTCCGTCGGCGAACTGGTCGAACTGACGGTTGAGTTTTACCGCCGGAACTACATCGAAGGGCTTTTTCTCAGTTCGGGCGTCGTCCGCAATCCCGACTACACGATGGAACGGATGGTGCGCGCCGTCAAGGACCTGCGCATGCAATACCGCTTCAACGGATACATCCACCTGAAAAGCATCCCCGGATGCAGCCGCGAACTCATCGCCGAAGCCGGACAGTATGCCGACCGCATGAGCGTGAACCTCGAAATACCGAGCGAACCGAACCTCAAGCTGCTCGCACCTGAAAAAGACTATCAGAGCGTTTTTGCCCCCATGCGGTATATTCAGCAGGGCATGATGCAAAGCATCGAAGACCGGCGCAGGTTTCGCCACGCGCCACGCTTCGTCCCCGCCGGGCAAAGCACGCAGGTGATTGTCGGCGCCACTCCCGAAACAGACAGAGACATTCTCCGCGTCTCGTCGGCCCTCTACCGCCGCCCCAGTATGAAGCGCGTGTACTATTCGGGATACATTCCCGTCAACACCGGCGACGCACGTTTGCCCGCCGTCAAACAGGCGCCCCTGGTACGCGAAAACAGACTCTACCAGGCCGACTGGCTGATGCGTTTCTATGAATTTGACGCGGACGAACTCACCGACGACCGGCATCCGGACCTCGAAACGGACATCGATCCCAAACTGGCATGGGCGCTGAGGCATCCCGAATTTTTTCCCGTAGATGTCAACACCGCCGACTGCGCCGTGCTCCTGCGCGTACCGGGTATCGGCGTCAAGTCCGCCAAACTCATCCTTGCTTCAAGGCGCTACGGACAACTCTCCTCCGCACAGTTGAAAAAAATCGGAATAGTGATGAAGAAAGCCCAATACTTCATCACTTGCCGCGAACTGCCCCTCCACACCATTCAGGAAGCATCGCCCGAATACGTCCGCCGCGCGCTGACCGAACCGGGAAAACGCAAGATGATGCATGACGATCAACAACTGTCCATCCTTTTCTCCGACTGAAAATGACGGTATTTTTCTACGACAAAACATTCGAAGGACTGCTTTCCGCCGTTTTCGAAGCCTACGACGGCCGGATTTTTCCCGACAAACTGCTCAGGACGGGAAGCATCGCGCCGCTCTTCGTCGACAACTGTCATACGGTCGTCACTGACGGCGAACATGCCGGGCGTGTCTGGGCAGGACTCCTGAAGAAACTCGGGAAAAACGTCTGTCACATGCTCATGTATGTCTGGCTGTCGGAAGAAGACGGCAGCGACGAACTTCTGTTCCGTTATATCTGCAAAGCCTTCGACCATACGCACGCCATTGCACTGAATTTCGGCGACAGGGACGTGCTCGAAGTCGACAAACTCGCCCGCAAAGTGGCGCACGAGGTACAGTACATCAAGCAGTTTGTCCGTTTTCAGAAAGCGGCGGACGACATCTTTTTCGCACCCGTGTATCCCGCATACAATGCCCTGCCCCTGGCTGTCGGTCATTTTACCGACCGTTTTGCCGACCAGCAATGGGTCGTGTACGACCTGAAACGAAAATACGGCTACTACTACAATCTGCATGAAACGTGCGAGATAACTTTTACGGACGACGATCATCTGCTGAGCGGCAAACTGGATGAATCGCTGATGGCGGACGACGAAAAACTCTTTCAAGACCTCTGGAAAGGTTATTTCACGTCGATAGCCATCAGGGAACGTATCAATCCGCGCCTGCAACGCCGTAACATGCCGGCACGATTCTGGCGGCATCTTACTGAAAAGCAGTAAAACGCATGTACAAGTGCCAGCAAATCACCATCAGTACGGAACAGAGCGACGTATTCAGCATCCATGTCCTCCGGTAGCGAAAATAGATCAGCAGAAAGCAAAGAGCAGCGTAGGAACAAACCAGCGTGACAAAATCGAAAGGCAGCGACTGCACGGCACCGGGCACCATGCTGAACCGTTCGACAAACATAACGAAACAGTGCATCAACTGCTCAATAACCCACTGCAATATTCCGAGCCAGGACATGATTCCGTCCGGCAATAACATCCATATCAGCGCCAGCGGAATAGTCGCCGTAGCCAGCAGCGACAAAAACAGGTTCGACATCAGGAAGACGGTAGAAAACCGCTCGAAATAATAACAGCACAGAAACGTGGTTCCAATCTGCGCCGCCACAGTGATGGTCAGTACATCCCACGGTACGGCCAGCAGCGGATTGCGCACTTTTGCCAGCCGCGACAGCGACGGCTGAAGCCAGAAAATAAACAAAACGGCGATGAAGGAGAGCTGAAAGCCAATGTCGAAAAGAAAGAACGGATTGTAGGCCAGCAAAATAAATGCCGCTACTGCCAGTGAGTTGTAGCGTTCGGAGGGGCGATGGAAAATTTGTCCGAATACAAATATGGACGACATCAGCGTTGCGCGTACCGTCGCAACACACAACCCCGTAATAAAGGCGAACGTCCACAACGACAGCAGCATCAGTATGGATCTGAGCCATCTGAACAGGTTTTTCTTTGGAAAGAAGGAAAACAGAAATGACAGGAAACCGTACAGAATTCCGACGTGAAAACCGCTGACCGCGAGTATATGAGAGACGCCTATGGTAGAAAACTGCTGCTTTATTTCGCGGGACAGCATCCGTCGATAGCTTATTGTAATTGTGGCAAGTATTGCTTTCTCGTCGTCCGACAACCGAAGATCGTCCAGCTTGTGCGCCATCCGTACCTGCGCGGCCTGTGCCTGACGCTGCAGCCAGCCGGCCTCGCGAAGGTCGGACAGGTGCTGTTCGGCATAGGCCGTTGCCTGTATGGACATAAAAATCATGATACAGGAAAACAGTACGCCCCACATCCAGCGGGAATGATACGATGGCGCCGCGTTTTTCGGGGAAAAACAAAACGACAACGCCAGTACTGCCGAGACGGGCAGCAACAGCCATACCGAAAGGCGTTGAAGAGGAAAACAGACCTGCAGCAGAATACCTGTTATCCACAGAAACAGTGGTCTTGCAAAAGGCCGTTTCTGTAATTCCTCTGCAATCATAAAAGGCGTTTTTTTAGTGCATTACAAAGCTTTCAGCATTTGGATTGTCGCAACGGGGTCAGCCGAATTAAACACAAAATTCCCTGCCACCAGTACGTCGGCGCCGGCATCCAGCAGACGTTTCGCAGTTTCCATATTCACTCCTCCGTCGATTTCGATGAGCGTCGGCAATCCTTTCCCGGCAATCATCTGTTTCAGTTTCCGCGTCTTCTCTACCGAATGTTCGATAAACTTTTGCGCGCCGTATCCCGGGTTAACCGACATCAGCAACACCATATCCAACTCATGGATAATATCTTCGAGCAGCGATACCGGCGTATGGGGGTTCAGCGTCACACCTGCTTTCATTCCCATGTCCTTAATTGCCGCAACCGTCCGGTTCAGATGCAGGCAGGCTTCATAATGCACGTTCATCATATAAGCTCCTGTTTCAGCTACTTCGCGGATAAATTTCTGCGGTTCGACAATCATCAGATGGACGTCCATCGGTTTCGTCAGTACGCCTTTCAGCGCGCCCAGCACCGGAAAGCCGAACGATATGTTGGGCACGAACACACCATCCATTATATCCAGATGCAGCCAGTCGGCCTCGCTCGCGTTAATCATCTCGATATCGCGCTGCAGATTCATGAAGTCCGCTGACAGTAAAGAAGGTGCAATCTTGTGATTCATTGTTTTGATTTTTTTGTTTGGCACAAAGATAATGAAAATGAAATATAAAACCTGTTTATGCCTCTTTTTTTGCTTTGTTTTTTTGCGGTTTTACCGACGAATCTTGAAGATTCAGTCATACAGTCAAAAGAATACATATCAATCAACAGCATTTTCGCCATTGATTGATACGTACTCTTCTTCCATTCTCAATTTAGTTCAGGATATAACTCCCGAAAGGCTCTTTCAGTCCGGTTTCGTACCGGTAAACCCTTGCAAATTGGCGGATAAATTCCAGCGTCTCTGTACGAGGCTTCGGAACCGCCTTTTTCATAACCGGGTTTTTGTCCAAATTTTCATTCGTAATACACAGGGTAAAAATGTTCATAGGCATCTTTTTTTATACTTACATAAAAAAAACGATACCTTGGAAAAATTATTGTTTACCCCTCCGTCTTTTTACAAAATTTATATTTTGCAGGAAAATCAGGCGTAAGAAAGTTCGATTTTATATTCTTCCGCCATGCGGCGCATGTTCATGATTGCATAGCGCATCCGTCCCAGCGCCGTGTTGATACTCACACCTGTTGCATCTGCTATTTCCTTGAAACTCATGTCGTGATAATAACGCATTTCCAGCACTTCGCGTTGGCTGTCGGGCAGGTGTTTGATCATTTTGCGGATGTCGGCAAGCACCTGATTCTTAACCATACGGTCTTCAACCGTTCCTTCGCACAGACGAACGTCGTTAAGCAGATCAACATCCAGTTCGTCGTTCGAAATGGCATTCTCGTTGCGCTCCTGACGGAAATTGTCTATAATCAGGTTGTGGGCTATACGCATAATCCAGGCTTTAAATTTGCCGTTTTCCGTATAACGTCCCTGTTTGATCGTCGTGATAACTTTCAGAAAAGTTTCCTGAAAGATATCGTCGGTCAAGTCGCTGTCGTGTACAGTATAATATATATACGCATAGACACTGCTCTTATGGCGACTCAATAAAACATCGAATGCAGGATTACTGCCTTGCACATAAAGGACAACCAATTCTTCATCAGTCATCGTCTTCAAATTATTCATTACATCTCAATTTATTTGGTTACGTGTAATGTTATGCAATAGGCAAATTAATTTAGTTCGTTATACAATATATTTTTATCAACCGCAAAGGAATGAAAAGTCTTTTAATTGACCAAACGTTTCTTTGAAAAAATATCCCCAATCATGCGTTTTATGTACAAAACAGCGAGTTTTAAGGACGAAATCTCTGTCCGGGCAGTGGAATTAACTGTTTGCCGAAGGGTTCTAAAGACTTTGAAAGGCCATGAAAAGGGATCTTATCTCGGACTTCACCTGATTGATGCCAATCAGGCCACCCGACATTCCCGACGACAGGCTGCGTACTTCGCATTTCAGTTCGTCCGGCCCGGTGGCGATTACACAGACGGATATTTTCGAATACTTCACAAATGCGCCAAGCAATATCCGCACCGTGTGATTTCCTTTTTCAAAAATTGCCCGCTCGTGCTCGCTGCCTTTCAGTTTGTAGCCCCAGGTTGTTAATAACTCTTTGATTTTTTGTTCCAATCCTTCTTTGGATACACCGTTGTAGACATGCAGAAACATGTCCGAGGTTGTCGTTTCATTTCTTGTAAAACTCATTGTAGTATATATTTATGTGATTAAAAAAAATTATTCCCATTCGATTGTGGCAGGAGGTTTGGAACTGATGTCGTAGACCACACGGTTGACGCCTTTCACCCTGTTAATGATTTCGTTCGACACTTTGGCAAGGAAATCGTACGGCAATTGCGCCCAGTCGGCCGTCATCGCATCGGTCGAAGTTACGGCGCGCAGGGCGATGGTATTTTCGTAAGTCCGTTCGTCGCCCATCACGCCGACCGACTGCACCGGCAGCAAGATGGCGCCTGCCTGCCAGACGGTGTCATACAGCCCCCATTCACGCATCAGCGAGATGTAGATGTCGTCTGCATCCTGCAAGATGCGAACTTTCTTTTCCGTGATGTCGCCGAGTATGCGAATGCCCAGTCCGGGACCGGGGAAGGGATGGCGTTTAATCAGGTGCGGCATCATGCCCAGTTCCGTACCGACGCGGCGCACCTCGTCCTTGAAAAGCAGGCGCAACGGCTCTACCAGCTTGAGTTTCATCCTGTCCGGCAGCCCTCCCACATTGTGGTGACTCTTGATGACCATGCCGGTGATGGAGAGCGACTCGATTACGTCGGGGTAGATCGTTCCCTGTCCCAGCCATTTGATGTCTTTCAGTTTTTGCGCTTCTTCCTCGAAGATGTCAATAAATCCCTTGCCGATGATTTTGCGTTTTTGTTCGGGTTCCGTCACTCCGGCCAGACGACTGTAAAACCTTTCACCGGCGTTTATCCCGACAACATTCAGCCCCAGATGCCCGTAGTCGCGCAGGACGTGTTCAAATTCGTGCTTGCGCAGCAGTCCGTGGTCTACAAAGATGCAGGTGAGGTTTTTGCCGATAGCCCTGTTCAGCAGAACGGCCGTCACGGACGAATCTACGCCGCCGGACAGCGCCAGAATCACCTTGTCGTTTCCCAACTGCGCTTTCAGTGTGGCAACCGTCGATTCGATGAACGATGCGGGTGTCCAGTCTTTCGTGCAGCCGCATACGTGGAGGAAATTGTCCAAAATGCGCATTCCGTCTTCCGTGTGAAACACTTCGGGATGGAACTGCACACCCCACGCCGGTTTGCCGTCGATGCGGTATGCGGCAATCTTCACATCGTCTGTACTTGCGATAGTCCTGAACGGCGAAGGCAACTGCGTGATGGTATCGCCATGAGACATCCAGACTTGCGAGCCACCCTTTACGCCTTTCAGTAGCGGGTCGTTGTCGTCGATGTGCGAGAGATGCGCCCTGCCATATTCGCGCACGGCGGCCGATTCGACTTTCCCGCCCGAATCGCTTGCCATCAACTGAGCGCCGTAGCATATACCCAGTACTGGATATTTTTTTAGAATAGCGGTCAAATTCGTCCTGAACGCATTGCTGTCGCTCGTCGAATAGGGACTGCCCGAAAAGATGACGCCTTTGATGCGGTCGTCGCCTTCCGGGAAACGGTTGTAGGGCAATATTTCGCAGTATGTATTTAATTCTCTAACTCTTCGAGCAATCAGTTGAGTAGTCTGCGACCCGAAATCAAGAATAATAATCTTCTCACGCATGAACGACTTGTTTTTTTAGTGCACAAAGATAGAAATAATCTTTTAATTTTAGTAGAAAAACAATCCCGTCGGGTGCAATTTAAATTGTCACGTTCCCAAAAGTCCCTATAAGACCGGCAGATGGTGATGTAATACGCAGTCTTGTTTGCCTCATGCTGCGCTTGTCGAATTTTTTCCTACCTTTGCTTCAGTTTTAAAATCAAACAGATTCTAAATATGGACAGTCTCTTAAACAAAATTCGGGTTATTAAAAAAACAGCATTGCTACTGCGTGGAGTTGATAACCGTCATTGCGACGGCGCAATCGGAAGCAATCCGGGCATTCATTTCCTCTGCTTTAAATCATAAATTTGAATCATATTCCTTTCGTTTTCGCGAGATGCCCGTCTCGTTTTCGTGAGACGGCGATCTCGTTGTTGTGAGATGACCGTCTCGTCGTCGTGAGACGGTGATCTCGCCATCGTGAGATGCCCGTCTCGCGCGATCGAGATGGCCGTCTCACGAGATCGAGATGCCCGTCTCGCGAGACGGGCGCCTGGTATATCCCGAACGCCCGCGTCGCAACAGACGACTTTACTTTTTCGACATCGAGGCAACATCCATAAATACAGCTTTCGCAATCGCTTCCTTCAGTTCCTCCGATTCGGCAAAACGAACTA
>JAISXP010000063.1 GCA_031270465.1 Tannerella sp.
GCAGGGCCGTGGAGGAGGAACTGACCCGCCGGCAACCGGTCACGCATCTGGGCGTCGGCAAGGCACAGGTGCATGAAGTCGCTTCGAACCGCCGGATACTCGGCGACAACGGGAAAGTGATCGCCACACGCTGGACGGCTTGTCTGGATCCTGAACTGCGCGCCAAACCGGAAGGATTGATCGATCCCGAACTGACGCTGCTCAGCTTCTGGAATCAGGATGCGCCGCTGGCTGTGATGACGTTCTACGCCACGCACCCGCAAAGCTACTACCGTGTCGGTGTCCCCTGCCCCGACTTTCCGGGTATTGCCCGCTTCTACCGTCAGCTGGCTGTGCCGGATGCGCTTCACATTCATTTCACCGGAGCAGGCGGAAACATCGGTGCCGGAAAATACAACGACGGCTCGCACGAAAATCGCCTGACGCTGGCCAAACGCTTAGCCGACGGCATGGAACGGGCCTGGAAGGATGTGAAGAAGACGAAACTCTCGCCCAAAGACATCGGATGGGAAACGCAACCCGTCACATTGCCGCTGGCCTTAGACCCGGCCGAACGGCAAAAGATGATGGAGGAAACCAAACTGAATCCGAGAGACAGTCCTTCCGATGTGGCCTGGGTAGTCCGCCAAAGCGGAGGCCACCTGATCCGGATTGCCTGCCTGCGTCTGGGGCAGACGCGGACGCTGTTCATGCCCGGCGAACTGTTTGTCGAATACCAGCTGGCGGCCAAGGCAGCCCGCAAGAACCTGACCGTTGCCATGGCGGCGTATGGCGAATGTGGCCCCGGCTATATCGGCACACGGGCTGCGTATGCACAGGGCGGATACGAAATCGAGGTCAGCCTGATAGCGCCGGAAGTGGAGGATGTATTGATGAATGCGGTAAATAATCTTTTGAAATAAATGACTGTGAATAATTTGAAATTGGGAATGTTGCTGTTCGTCTGTTGCTGGGCAGCTGCCCGACAGGGATTGTGCGCTCAGGAGAGCGCCGTGAACGCTTCCGCAGGGAATATCTCATTCAGGGAGGGTTATTTTTACCATGAAAACGGAGACCGTTATTTCCCGCTGGGTTATTTCGGATGCTATTTTGCCGATTACGAAGCGGACGACCTGCAGGGCAGGATGTCGCAGCACGGCGACAATCTGCTGGAATTTCAGCAGATGCCGGTTTCGGTGTGGCGGAAATTTTTCGGGAATCTCCGCAAGCAGGGCTATACGGCGCTCCGCCTGTTCCCGCGTGGCGACAGTTCAGGCTCCGCGTGGGAAGGACTGGACATCGGCGGACGCCTCAACCGGCCGTTGCTGGAAACGATGTTCAAGTATTTTGAAGTGGCGGCGGAATACGGTATCAAGATACAGCTGTGTCTGTTCAGCCAGATGGAATGTAGTTTCTACTGCCAGGCCGACACGCGCCGCTACTGGGGTTCGCGTCTGTATACGCCGGAGGAAATCGAAAACGCTCCGGCGTTTCAGCAGCGTTTCCTGAAACATCCGGAAGACCTGGTGGACTATGACGATTATTTTTCCGACCCCGACGTCCGGGCGTGCAACAAACGGTTTCTGGACGAAATTATCCCGCTGGTGGCGGCCAATCCGAACGTCTTTATGGTAGAGATATCCAACGAACTTGGCTGGGCAGGCCCTCATGCGAACCCGTTCAACACGTTCCGCTGGGAAATCACATCCTCCTACCTCGACTGGACGCGCGAGATGGTGACGCATATCCGCACTTTGGCGCCCGATCTGCCGATATGTATCAGCAATCCGGGCGTAGGTCTGCTGGGACATGATCCGGTGCAGTGGGCGCGCGAAACGGGCGTCGATGTCTTTTCTCTGCATACCTATCCGGACGTATGCGGTCATGCGCCCGGTTCCGATTACGTCCAGATTGCGGATGCGACGCTGCGGTATACCCGGACGGCTGTGCCGGCCATGTACGGCGAATGGCAATTGCTCGGCATCCAGTATGACGAATGGGACAGGGCGACGCTTGAACGCTGCAAACAGTTGCTGACGCGCGACATGGTCTGGTTCACGATGCTGTCCGGCGCACCGGGATGCATTGCCTGGCGGGCGCCCGGATACGGCGAATATGCGCCGGCGCGCGACGTCTTCACCGCGCTGAACGGCCGCAGTCTTGCACCTGCGGTTGCTCCCCTGAAAATCAATATCGGCGCCATGACGGATAAAATGATAGCCTTCGCGGACGGAGGATTCCCCGTCTGTCAGTTTACGGAGGCGCGATGGTGTCCCGACCAGTCGGCTACCGACGGGAAACACCGTTTCTGTGCGAAAGCGGAAAGCCCGGAATACAAGGCGTTGCTGTGGGCCGAATCCTGGTCGCTGGAGACGGGTGCGGATTATACCCTGACGCACGCCCCACAGGAAGGCATCCCGCTGCTGAAGCTTACCCGGAAGGATTTTGCAAAACAGCCCGTGCCGCTGAAAACGCCTGCCGGTTATCAGGTGAAAACAATGCACACGGAGGATGGCCGTACGCTCCTGATCTATCTCAGGAACTACCGGCAGCTACCCATCCGGAAGGGAACGGGCGACGACCGGTTTGATCTGTTTGCGATCCGCATGCAGCAAGCGGTTCCCCTGACACTGGACTTTCGCCTGGACGGGAAGTATGAACTGAAAGTACTCGACCTGGATACCCGCGAATGGCTGACACCGCAGACGGTCGAACGTAATTCGGCGATCGGAATGGGAATCACTTCGCATGATTACGTACTTGTCCTGACAAGGTGAGAAACCTTTTTCCTTACTTTGACACTGGGACACCAAAATCGGTGTCCCCAAATTTTTCTTCGGCTTTTAGTGGCTGCTTTAAAAATTCTATTTTACAAAATTATTTCCTAAAAAAAATTTATGTCACAAAATTAATGCGTATCTTTGCATCAAATAAACGCGGATGAGAATTGTATCGCATAAGAGATTGAAAGATTTTTATGAGACGAAAGGGCGCGAAGACTCGCGCGTCGCTCTCGAACGTTGGTTCCATGTGGCATTAAAGGCTGAATGGAAAAATTTGTCTGATATAAAAGCTGATTTTCCAGCCACTGACTACACAGGCAATCAACATTATGTTTTCAATATTAAGGGTAACAAATACAGGTTGATTGTCGTTATAAAATTTACAATCGGATATATTTATATCCGGTTTGTTGGCACACATGAAGAATATAATAAGATAAATTGTACAACTATATAAACTATGGAATATGGACAAGATTACAAAAGAACAATACGAATTTGCACTTGCGAGGGTAGAAGAATTGTTACCTTTGGTCGACGACAATACTCCTGCCAACGACAAAAAAGCACTTGAGTTGAGTCTAATGTCGGATATTGTTATTGTATACGAAAAGTTGCATTCCCCTATCGAAAAGCCCACTGTAGCCGAGTTGGTAGAACTGTCTTTGGATGAAAAAGGAATTACGCAAAGGGAGTTGGCCGGTAATATTGGCATAAGTCCATCTCGCATTAATGACTATATCGCAGGGCGCTCAGAGCCGACGCTTAAAATTGCACGATTACTTTGTCTTGAATTGAACATACCGCCTGCGGATATATTGCGGGTTTAATATTTTGCAATAACAAAAAGCCACCGACTATTTCTTGTGTAAGCATCATAGCAGAATTAGATTTGTCATTTTAATTTATAATTCCGGACGTGGTTTTTTCTTCTTTTTTCTCTTTGGCTTAGTTGTTTCGTATTCGTCCCTGACGGTGGCGCCGGAACCGGTTGCAAAAGCATCGGCAAACGATGTTGAAAATGCCTGCAAAAAGAAAAAAATCATTTTTTTTGCAAAAAAAGTATATTTATGGAATGGAAAGAATATACATATGAAGAATGTCAAGAATTTACCGGAGCAACGGCCATACTTGGTCAAGTTGTAGCCATTTGTACTTATTTGTATGAAAAAGCG
>JAISXP010000064.1 GCA_031270465.1 Tannerella sp.
CGCGTCATTATCATCCGGGAAGGCGTCCGCGAGTTTGAAAGTTATGTGCGCCTGAGCAACGGCGATATGATCGAAAGGGTCTATTACCCGGAATTAATACGGAAGATAAACAATTAACAGAACGAAGATAATGAAACATTATATATTATATATCGCGATTTTGACATTTCTGTTCCTGCCTTCGACGGACGGACGGGGACAGTCCGTCTCGCTGAATGGGACGTGGGAACTATCCTTTTGGGAACAGCCGGCGACGCCGGTTCGCTCGCCGGAAGTGCTACGGCAAACGGAGTGCCGGACAATTACGGCAACCGTTCCGGGCAATGTGGAACTGGATTTACTGGCGGCCGGGCTGATTCATGACCCGATGATCGGCAGCAACGTATGGGAAATGCGGCCTTATGAAGGCTATCAGTGGTGTTATGCCCGCACCTTTCCGACGCCTGCGCTTGCCGACGGACAGCGTGCAAGCCTCCGCTTCGGCGGCATCGACTGCCTGGCGGACATCTGGCTGAACGGCACAAAGGTGGGCGAAGCGGAAAACATGCTCATCGAACATGCTTTCGACGTGACCGATCTGCTGAACGGCAGCGGGGACAACACGCTGCAGGTCATCCTCCGCTCGGCCGTCATCGAATCGCAGAACTACCTGCTGAACCCTTACAGCAACAAGGGCAGCACGGCCAATCCCGAATCCGAAAACGTCCGTAAGGCGCCCCATTCCTACGGTTGGGACATACTGCCCCGCTTAGTGAGCGCCGGGCTGTGGCGGAGCGTGGAGTTACAAATCGTGAATCCGATGCACTTCACCGACGTCTTCTGGATGGTCTCCCGAGTGGACGCCGGGAAGAAACAGGCGCGTGTAAAGGTCGATTACCAACTGCGCATACCGTTCCGGGAATTAGACAAACATCAGGCCGTAGTCCGCCTAAAAAGAAACGGCAAGGTGGTGCATGAATCCTCTCAGTTGCTCTATACACACGCATACGCTCACAGTTTCAACCTGGAAAATGCCGAACTGTGGTGGCCTCGCGGCTACGGCGAACCGGCGCTCTACGACGCCGAAGTAGCAATAGTCGATTCCGCAGGCCGCACGCTGGCCTCCGACCGTCGACGCATCGGCCTGCGGACGGTAGCGCTCGAAATGACCGAAATCACGACGCCGGAACAGCCCGGCGAGTTCTGCTTCCGGGTCAACGGCGAGAAGATTTTTATCAAGGGCAGCAACTGGGTGCCCGTCGATGCACTGCACAGCCGCGACGCCTCGCTGCTGAAAGGCGTCCTCGACATGGCCGTCGATATGAACTGTAACATGCTGCGCTGCTGGGGCGGAAACGTTTACGAAGACCACGCATTCTTCGACTTCTGCGACGAAAACGGCATCCTTGTATGGCAGGACTTTGCGATGGGATGCTCCGTCTATCCGCAGGACGACGGCTTTGCAAAGAAGATCGAACAAGAAGTTCGCGCTGTGGCGCTGAAACTCCGCAACCATCCCAGCCTGGCGCTGTGGGCGGGCAACAACGAAAACGACGAAGCTATTTCCTGGAGCACAGGTGACTTCGATCCCGACCCGAACCGCGAACGCATTAGCCGGCGGACGATTTCCGAACTCCTGTTCGAACTCGACCCCACGCGCCCCTATCTGCCCAGTTCGCCCTACCGGTCGCCTGCATACTACGCCGGCGGACAGGACCAGCATCTGCTGCCCGAACGCCACCTCTGGGGGCCGCGCGGTTACTACAAGGCACCCTTCTACACTGATGTCCACAATCACTTTGTCAGCGAAATCGGTTACCACGGCTGCCCCAACCGCGAAAGTTTGGAGAAAATGTTCACCAAAGACTGCGTCTATCCCTGGAAAAAGGGCACGTTTGAATGGAACGACGAATGGCAGACGAAAGCCAGCCGCTATCATCAGTATGCGACAAACACGCTTGGAAGAAACAACCTGATGACGAACCAGATCAGGGCGCTGTTCGGCGAAGCGCCGACCGAGCTGGATAAATTCATCTTCGCCTCGCAGACGGTGCAGGCCGAAGCAATGAAATATTTCGTGGAGTTCTGGCGGGCGGGCAAATTCCGCCGGACGGGTATCCTGTGGTGGAACCTGCGCGACGGCTGGCCTGTCGTTTCGGACGCGGTGACCGACTACTACAACAGCAAGAAGATGGCCTACTACTACATCCGGCAAGTGCAGGTCGACGCCTGCGTGATGATTGGCGACGCCCGCGAAGGCAACCATCCGGTGGTGGCGGTCAACGATACCCGCACCGAAAAGCGCGGAACGGTAACCGTCCGGGATTTGGACACGCGGGAGACGCTGTTTTCCGGCCGGTTTGTGATTCCGGTCAATGGGAAAACGACCGTGGGCTATATCCCCGAAACCGCGGCGCAGGGCATGTGGCTGATTGAATATGCGGTTGACGGCGAAAAACGGACGAACCATTATTTGGCCGGCAAAGCGCCCTTCCGGCTCCAGGATTACGAGAGATGGTACAAACAACTGCCGGTGTCGAAGCGATAAACAAAACGCTCCGGACGTGGCACATAAAACAAACACGACTCAATCCATCCTGTCCCGATAGTCTTCGTACGCGAAAGTACGGAGTATTTTCAGTTCGTCGGTTGCTGTCCACATGGCAATGGACGGATGCAGTATGCCGTTGAACATCGTCGTTTTGACGGTCGTATAATGAATCATGTCTTCAAATATCAGTTTATCGCCTGTCTTCAGCGGCGATTTGAACGACCAGTCGCCCATATAATCACCGCTCAGGCAACTGCATCCTCCGATGCGGTATGCCGGTTTGCCCGGCGCCGGATCGGTTGCGCCGCGGATAGTCGGACGGTACGGCATTTCGAGGCAATCAGGCATGTGACATGTGAACGATGCGTCGATGATTGCCGTCCGGATTCCTTTGTTGTCAACAATGTCGACCACTGTCGTCAGCAGAAATCCCGTCTGCCAGACAAAAGCGCTGCCCGGTTCGAGGATGATTTGCAGGTTCGGATATTTGGCCCGGAACGACACGAGCAGTGTAATCAGATGGTCGACGTCGTAATCCTCGTGCGTCATCAGGTGTCCGCCGCCCATATTCAACCATTTGATGTGTGGCAGAAAACGTCCGAAACGCTCTTCCACCGCCACGAGCGTATTTTCCAGATCGTACGATGACGATTCGCATAACGTGTGAAAATGTAGCCCTTCGATACCTCTATGCAGAGTGTCTCCCAGCATGTCGCTTGTAACGCCGAGGCGCGAACCCGTCATGCAGGGATTATACAGGGCTGTCTTCACAGCCGAATATTCGGGGTTGATACGCAATCCGCATGAGACACGATTCCCGTCCGCTTCGACTAAATGCGACAGTTGGTTGAACTGCCGTACGGAATTGAACGTGATATGACTGCTGTATTGCAGCAGTCCGGCGAAATCCTTTTCGGTATAGGCCGGCGAGCAGGCATGTGCCCTGCAACCCATTTCCTCGTATACCAGCCGTGCTTCGTGAACAGAACTGGCTGTCGCACAGGAAATATATTCGCGGACGATGGGAAACGTTTTCCACAGCGCAAACGCCTTCAGCGCAAGGATAATTTCCACGCCGGCACGCTCTTTTACCCGCTTTATCAGTTCGAGATTCTTCCGCAGAAGACGTTCTTCAATCACATAGCAGGGAGACGGAATGGAGGATATGTCTGTCATTTCGTTATTTTTTTGTTAAATGGGCATATTTCAGCAGCAGGCTCTTTCTTCCCAAATGTTCGAACTGAATGATTGCTCGGGCGTCGGCGCCGCTGCCCTCGAACGAAAGGATTATTCCCTTGCCAAAACGGTTGTGGCAGATGCTGTCGCCTACGCTGAAACCGCAAAGTGTCTGTACGTTTTCTTCCTGATGATTATCGGATACCTGTATTTTGCTTAAACGCGGACGCTCCTGTATTCTCCGCGTGTTTTGCAGGGAATAAGTCCCGGTTATGACGTTTCTTTCATGCCTGACGCCGTTCACGGTCGGCAACATAAACGTCTGTTTTTCGGGCAAGTCAAGAAATTGCGGATCGATGTCATCCAAAAAACGGCTCGGTTTGCAGGTATTGGTTTTTCCGTTCCTGAAACGCGACATCGCATAGGTGATGGTGCAGCTTTTCCTTGCCCTTGTGATGGCGACGTAGCACAGGCGTCTTTCTTCCTCGATGGCGCGCAGTTCGTCTGCCGACATCTGCGAAGGAAAAAGATTTTCTTCCATTCCGGCAACGATGATATGATCAAATTCAAGTCCTTTTGCGGCATGTACCGTCATCAGCGTAACTTTATCGGTATGTTCATTGGCGTCTTGATCCTGATCTGTTATCAGCGACACTTCGACAAGGAAATCGGTCAGCGATACTTGCCCGGCGCCCTCTTCGTTTCTGTTGTTGCTGAACTCGGCAATGGCTTTGAGCACCTCCTGAAGATTTTCCTGACGGTTGATGTTTTCGAGCGTCCTGTCCTGAAAAAACTCCGTCATAATGCCGCTGCGATTCACGACAAACTCCGCCATATCGACGGCAGAGCGTTTGCCGTTTTCTTCAATCAGTTCCCGCATCATATCACCGAAATCGCGAAGTTTGCGAAGTGTCCCCGCGCTTACGGAGAGGTTGTATTCCGCAGGCGAACAGAGGACTGTCCAGGCGCTGACCCGATGCGCCAGAGTGGCCGCAAGCAATTTGCCGACGGTTGTATCTCCGATGCCCCGCGCCGGAAAATTGATAATCCGCTTGAACGCTTCCTCGTCGTGCGGATTGACGACCATGCGGAAATAGGCGATGATGTCCTTGACTTCCTTTCGCTGGTAAAACGATTGCGAGCCGTAGACTTTGTACGCGATACCGCGGCTGCGGAGAGCGTCTTCAATCACACGCGACTGGGCGTTGGTACGGTACAGCACGGCGAAATCGGCGTATGCGCACTGCTCCCGGCGGTGCGTGTAGGCAATCCGCGAAGCGATCATGTATCCTTCTTCGTAATCGGATTGCGCCGGCAACACGCTGATTTTGCTGCCCGGTTCGTTTTGCGAATAAACGGTCTTGTGTATCTGTCCTTTGTTTTTATTTATCAGGCTGTTTGCCGCATTGACGATGTTTTGCGTCGAACGGTAGTTCTGTTCCAGCTTGAATATGCGACATTCGGGATAATTATCCTTGAAACGCAGCATGTTGTCGATATTGGCGCCTCGAAACGAGTATATGCTTTGCGCATCGTCGCCAACCACGCATATCCGGTGACGTTTCTCGCACAGGCGCGTCACAATCAGATGTTGCGCGAAATTCGTATCCTGATATTCGTCCACCAGCACAAACAGAAACTTGTTGCAGTATTTCTCCAGCATGTTGGGATGATCGCGGAAAAGGATGTTGGTCTGCACCAGCAGTTCGTCGAAATCCATTGCTCCCGCCTGAAAGCAGCGTTCCTGATAGCGTCCGTAAATTTCGCCGAAAAGGGGGACATGCATCTTCGCGTCGCACTTCGCATACTCCATGTTGCGAATATACGCACGGCTCGTAATCAGGGCGTTCTTGACATTCGAGATGCGTCCCAGTATCATGCCCGGACGGTAGACCTTGTCGTCCAGGTGCAATTCCTTAATGATGCTGCGGATAAGGCTTTTGGAGTCGGCCGTGTCGTAGATGGTGAAATCGTGCGGGTATCCGACGGCTTCCGATTCGTGGCGCAGGATACGGTAGAAAATGGAGTGAAATGTGCCCATCCACAGCCATTTCGCTGTCCGCTCGTCCGTCAGTGCGGCGATGCGGTTTTTCATCTCGCGCGCCGCCTTGTTGGTAAAGGTGAGTGCGAGGATGTTGTAGGGCGGTATTCCCTGTTCGAGCAGGCAGGCAATCTTGTACGTCAGGACGCGCGTCTTGCCGGAGCCTGCGCCGGCCACAACCAGCGAAGGCCCGTCATTATATAATACAGCTTCCTTTTGCTGTCCGTTAAGCTGTTCCAGATATGTATGTTTGTCTTCCATATTTTTTTACGCGGACAAAGGTATGAAAAATCTCTGAAAAAATGGACAGGAACTCGACGTCACACCGAATTCCTGCCCGAGAGAGTGATGGGAATGCTGTCTACGACATCCCATCGAGAGAAAAATATCATTTGGTTAATTCCCCGTTATGAATTTCCCAGTTATTTTGAATCCTGACATTCTATTTTCATTAGCATACTGTCGTATTCATTGTTTAACGCTGCAAAATTAATACCTTTTTTATTATTACAAAACATAATCTCAAAAAAAATAATTTCTCGACATCAAAAATGTAACATACACGTATTTTCTCAAAATTTATCGAACGAATTATCAATTGTTTAATAAAAAAGTATTCCCGTACAAAAAAAATGCGTATTTTTGCGGGCGTATAGGAAAACGTAGTAAAATGATGAATAAGATAAAGAAATCCGGGAAACGTCCTGTTTTATATATTCTCACCGTCCTGCTGGCGGTATTTTTTGTTGTATTTACCGGCGCTTACCTGCTTGTCGCACCCAATTTCGTTCCTGAAAAGACATATTATATATATGTATATCCGGACAGGAACTTCGACAGGCTGTGTCGTGAACTCGAAGATTCCGCTCATTGCCGTCGTATCCTGTCGTTCATCAAAATTGCCGAATACCTGAAATATCCCGACAACATGAAAACGGGACGCTACGCTGTGACGCCCGGCATGAGCAATATCGATCTGCTGAAAACGCTGCGCCGCGGCACGCAGGAACCTGTGCGAATCACCTTTAACAATATACGCACTGTCGAAGATCTCGCCGAACGCCTGAGCGCCCAGTTGATGGTAAGCAGCGAAGACCTGATGGCGTTGCTCGGCGACCCTGATTACTGCTCGTCGATGGGATTCACGCGGCAAACCGTCCCGTCCATGTTTATTCCCAACACATACGAAATATACTGGAACGTCTCCGCCGAAAATCTGCTGCAGCGAATGATGCGCGAATATGCCGCATTCTGGACCGACACGCGCATGTTGCAGGCACAGAAAATCGGCCTGTCGCCTCTGCAGGTATCCATCCTCGCCTCCATCGTGGAGGAAGAGTCGGCGGCGGCAGACGAATATCCCATCATTGCGGGGCTTTACATCAACCGCCTTCACAGGGGTATGCCGCTGCAGGCCGACCCGACCGTCAAGTTTGCACTTGGCGATGTTACCCTGCAACGAATCCTGAATGAGCATCTGACAGTCGACTCTCCCTACAACACTTATCTGCACACGGGACTGCCGCCCGGACCGCTGCGGATACCTTCCATCACTGGACTGGAAGCTGTCCTGAACTACAGAAAACACAATTTTCTCTACATGTGCGCCAAAGAAGATTTCTCCGGACGCCACAGTTTCGCTGCTACCCTTGCCGAACACAACCGCAATGCCGACCGCTACCGCAGTGAACTGAACAGGAAAGGGATTTGGTAAGGCATGCTGTTTATTTTGCGTGCCTTAATTCGGCAATCCCGGACACTGTCTTTTTTTTCGAACTTCAGGAAAGAAGCCGTCCGGTCTGCGTGCTTACAGTTGCATTGGTTACTTGAATCTGCGCAACAGAAAAAAATATGTTGAAATATTTTGTTTTTATGTTTATATTGTTTTTCTTTGCAGACAGAAATAAGATCTTTGATAAAGGATAAAGATAAAATCAATGCCTCGGAAATTTCCTTCAAAATATATTGGAACGATGCTTTTGGAGCGAAAATAGACATAATTGGGAACATTCGGAAAAGAAGTTTTGTAACTTTTGTTGTGTAATATTTTGAGAATAAATAATTTAATTAAGAATGACGTATTTTATCGTTTTACACTGAACACGACCATGACGGTGACGATGAGCCACTGTGGTTCATCAGTGTCGGATACGTATCTTCACCTGCTGGACGCATCGGGCACAAGGCTCGACTACAACGACGACTACGGCGGTACGGGGCAATGTTCCACGCCATATCATTCTTTCCTGCAAAAAGTGCTGACTGCAGGAACATATTATGTCGTATCGGAAGGCTACAGTCAGAATGGAGTGATTGTAACGAACATAAGCGGTGTATCTTCACAAGTAAACACGACAGGCAACACAATGCAGAACCCGATAGTTGCAGGCAGTTTCAGCAGTTCCTTTCAGTACGTCAATTCTCAAAACACGACCGGTTTTACCAGTAATTACGGCCGGTCTTCGAATGATGTGTATTACCGGTTTACGCTGAATACGGCCATGACGGTGACGATAAAACACTGCAATTCTCCTTTATCGGACACCTATCTTTATTTGCTGGACGCATCAGGCAATTTAATTGTTTCCAATGATGATTACAGCGGAACGGGACAGTGTTCAAGTCACTACCACTCCTACATAAACCGGTCGCTGCCGTCAGGAACCTATTATGCCGTGTCGGAAGGCTATAATGCGAACGGAGTGATCCAGACATCGATTACGGGTGAAGCATCGCAACCGAATCCGACAGGTAACACGATGCAAAATCCGATTGTAGCAGGTACGTTCAGTTCCGCGTTCCAGTATTCCAATTCGCAAAACTCGTCCGGTTTCACGAACAACTATTCAGGCCGTGCGACGAATGACGTATTCTACCGCTTTACGCTGAATACGACTATGACTGTAACGATAAAGCACTGCAACTCATCTATTTCGGATACATATTTGTATTTGCTGGACGCATCGGGCAATTTAATTATTTCCAATGATGACTACAGTGGAGAAGGCAGTTGTTCCAGTTCCCTCCATTCCTATATAAAGAGAGCGCTGCCGGCGGGCACCTATTATGCGGTATCGGAAGGCTACAGTGCAAACGGAGTGATTCTGACATCAATTTCGGGTGAGGCATCGCAACCAAATCCGACAGGCAACACAATGCAGAACGCGATCGTAGCAGGCACGTTCGGTTCCGCGTTCCAGTATTCCAATTCGCAGAACACATCCGGTTTTACCAATAGCTATAACGGACGAGCGACAAACGACGTGTTTTATCGCTTTACGCTGAACACGACTATGACCGTGACAATAAGCCACTGCAGTTCAACACTGTCCGACACATATCTCCACCTCCTGAACGCATCGGGCGGTTTGATTGAATCCAACGACAATTACAGCGGGGAGGGCCAGTGTTCGAATATGTATCATTCCTATATGAAGAAGTCGCTCCCTGCCGGGACATACTATGTGGTATCGGAAGGATACAGTGCAAACGGAGTGATCCTGACCACTGTCAGAGGAGAAATATCCACGCGTCTGACATTCGGCTATGATGCTTCGGGCAACAGAATCCAGCGCAGTCAGGCAGCATCCCTGTTATCGGCAGAGAAGGAACCGGAGAAAGAAAAGGATCCGGAAAAGGGGAAGGACCCGGAAGGAAGCAAAGAAGAAGAGAAGACGACAGAATTCGGGAAACCCGAAGAAAATACGGCAGACAACAGCCTTCGCGAGGGAGACAGTCCGTCAGGCAGCATGACGGTTGGAGGAATCGGGATTACGGTATATCCGAATCCGACAAAAGGACAGGTAAATATAGAAATACGGGATTATTCAGACAGACAGCCGGGAGAAATCAGGCTGTACAGCCCGACCGGGGCGCTTCTGTCCAGAGAAGAAATACGTTCGGCAGCGACAGTAGTAGACATGACGGGATATTTGTCGGGTCTTTATCTGCTGAACATACATTACAACGGCGAAGCTGCTTCATGGAAAATTATCAAACATTAAAAATATAAACGTCATGAAAAGAAGTATATGCATTATCCTCATATCAATTGCATACTGTATTTTGACAGGATTGCAGGCAAAAGCTCAGCAGCAGACGGGAAACGCCGCGGTAGTCCCCGTAATACCGGAGCCGGGGCAGGATGAAACGGTCAGACCGGAAGGTTCGGAAAAATGGACGCCGGAACAGTTTTTGGAGTGGGAAAAAATGATAAGAGAGAAAAATGGAAATTTTCCACAACCGGAGCGGGCTCCCATACTGAAACCGGACTTTACCCAAATGACGGAAGAACAAATCGTTACGTGGGAAGATTCCGTCAAATTCGTACTGTTTCCTGAACTGGTGTCATACAACACCGGAAGGCCGCAGAACGTGTTGCAGACGATGAATGCAGCCAGTGGGGAATCGCCGGGGCTTGAATTGCGCGGCGACTATGCAAACAGTCATGTACCGAATGCCTTCGCCATAGACAGAAACATGACGGTCGGAGAAATCCCGTTCACGTCGGGCGTGCTGCCCAACGGTGCGTTGACGTACAACGTACCGATAGAGATATACCCCGGCGTCAACGGTCATCAGCCGAACGTATCCCTCGTATACAACAGTTACGGAGGTAATGGTATAACGGGTATTGGCTGGAGTCTGGGCGGACTGTCTGCCATATCGCGGACGGGTAAAAGTCCGTACTATGACGGTCGTGCGGAAGGCGTCCTGATGGATAAGAGCGATCCGTTCGTGCTGGACGGAGTGCGCCTGATCAAAACAGGAGAAACCACTTCCGAGATCAATTACGAGACGGAACGCGGGTTCATTAAGGCCACCGCTTACTTGACGGGCAGTGTAGTGCGGTATTTTCAGGTACGATATCCCAACGGAAGCATAGCCACGTACGGCTTTATGGGCAGTTATGCATCCAACCTGAGTTATCCGCTGATTTCCATAGCAGACCGGTTCAATAATACCATAACGTATACCTACGACTATTCGGACAATAACCACTATACGCTTACCAGAATAAGTTACGGGAGCGCATCCGTCGAGTTTCAGTACCTGTCATCCCGCAACGATCCCGCAGTTTTCTACCACGGAGGATTGAAGGTGATGGAGAACAGGCTCCTGCAAAACATAGTATGCAAATACGGTTCAAGCGTGCACCGGACATACAGTCTTTCATATTTGGCACTGAAGGGATATTCTGCACTTGCTTCAATCGGATTGACGGCATCGGGGCTTTCCGTAAATCCACTGCATTTTTACTATGGAACAAACAACACGGCCTATATTTACTCCACCTCACAGGTACAACTGGATCGCTGGTATGTGGCCTCACCGGGGCAGTTGCGTGTAAGCAAGGGAAAGTTTGACTATGGGACGGAAGACGACGGGTTGATTTCTGCTCCGTATAAAGACCCATACTGGAATCATTACCGCCATTCTACCACTTTTAGACATTCCCAGAACAGGTATGAGAACCAGTATGACGGAACCGAACGTATCTATGTGTACGCCGGATTAAACGACCCCTTTATGGCCGGATTCATGCCGGATCTTGTAACGGAAGCAGGATTTATCGACGTATTCTGCGCTGATGTGGACGGGAAGTACGAAGAAGAAATCGTGAAGGTGAACAATACCCGGATTGACAATACGAATGAAAAAGTGGTTTTTAATGTATATGCGGCGAATTTATATAACGGACTTGCGCTGAAGTATACCAGGACATTTACTTTCCCCACGGTAGTTACCGATGCTGACGACGGAAGAAGTATTCATCCCAAATTTTACCGTGCCGGCGACTTTAACGGAGACGGCAAAATGGAGATACTGGCCGTTTCGAGCCACAATCCGGTTGGTAACACAAGTATTACGTCCAAAAGCTACCTGTTCGATTTGGAGTCAAATACAAAACTGTACGAAGGGTATGCGTTCCCGTATGTCGTGGAGTTCTGGGGAACGGAGCAGCCGGACAATATCCTGGCATTTGAAAATACCGACCGTCTGATGGTACTGGATTGCGACGGAGACGGGAAAAGCGACATTTGCCTGATTAACAATCAAGGAACTCATGTATATACGTTTGATATTAACGGTTCGAATTACAGTATTCGCAAGATAGCAACCTATACGGGATTAACCAAAGCAGGACTGAAAAACCGCAGCCTGCTTGCCGGAGAATTCAATGGAGACGGCAAACCGGATTTATTGGTTTCGCCTGACTGCAGCACGGCTGATTATATCTGGACGATACATTATTCGAAGGGTAACGGGCAGTTTGAAAGCAGAACGTTCAGCGCCACCTATTATAGCCGGAATGAGCCGGTTTATTTACAGGATGTAAACGGAGACGGACTGACCGACCTGATAAAATGCATGTACAGTTCGTTCTTTACCTATCTGATTAATGCAAACGGAGTTGCCGTCGTAGAGAGCGCTGCGTCCTATCCGGGCAATTCCATCTTTATCCCCACGGACATCAACAGCGGGAATTATTTCGGCCGAATTGTGTGCCTCAAGGAGGGAATTGTCACGAAATATGTTTATCCGCGAAACGATACTCACGAAAAACTGTTAACCGGTGCAGTCAACAGTCTTGGCGTGATAGAAAAGACCCATTACCGGAGATTGAACGAACAGGGCGGTTATTTTTACACAAAAGGTTCGGGAGCCAGCTATCCGTACATAAACTTCAACGGGCCGCTGCATGTGCCGGTTAGCAGGGAACAGTTTTACAACAATCAGAGATACAGTGATATTGATTACAGATACGTCAATGCTGTCGTACACAGACAGGGACTGGGATTCTGCGGCTTTGCGCAGGTGATTTCGTATGACAGAATACGCTCCCGGACCGCGACACAGACGTACGACCCGTTCCGTTTCGGTGTGTTGACGGGAGAGGACACGCCTTTTTCCGGCGTGACGAACACGATGTCGGTAAGCGTGGCCTCCAACCGGATTGTAAAAATCACCCTGACAGGCCAGTCCGTACAGGACAAACTGCGGGGCACGACGCGTACGGCGACATACCAGTACGACACATACGGCAACCCGACGCAGGAAACGATAAATTTTGGAGACGGGATTACGCAGACGACCTCAAGCGCCTATTACAACAACACTGCGGGAACACCTTACCTGCTCGGATTCCCGACCGACCGGACGGTGACGACGTCGCGCAGCGGTTCGTCAAGCAGCCGGCGCACGCTGATAAGCAGCCACAGCAACGGACTGCCGATTGTCAAAAGCCTGTATGTGAACGGAAACAGGACGTCCGAATCTACATACGCATACAATGGAGCGGGGTGCGTGACGCAGGAAACGGTCAAACTCTATACTTCATCCAACCAGTTGACATACAAATTTGAATACGACAGTTGGGGCCGCGTAACGAAAGAGATCGACCCGCTGAACATCTATACAACCCGTGAATATAATGCGACGACCGGCTTGCCGGCATACAGCAGGAACCACAAGTCCCAGACGACGTCGTACACATACGACGGATTGGGACGCATTACTTCCGTATCATACCCTGACGGGACGAATGAAGCCTCCACCCGTACATGGTCTTCGGGGACGGGGCTGTACAGTGTTACCGCCACGGCGACGGGCAAGCCGAATACGGTCGTATACTATGATGTCTTCGGCCGTGAGGTGAGGACGGGCGTCACGCGCTACAACGGCGTTGTCGGGCACACGGACAGGACGTACGACAGTTACGGACGTCTGCAGCGGCAGTCGCTTCCGTTTACCGGCTCTTCCGCCTCGTACTGGCACACATATTCGTATGACTCATACGACCGTCCGTCGTCGGTATCGCTGGCTTCGGGCAATACGGTTTCATACGCTTACAGCGGCAAAAACGTGACGGTGACGGAAAACGGCATTGCATCCACCCGCTATCACGATGCGCAGGGCAACCTGATCTCGGTTTCCGATCCGGCAGGCACGATTGTGTACAACCTTCGAGCCGACGGGCAGCCGTCGAGTATCGTGGCGCCAGGCAACGTGACCACAAGTTTCGGCTACGACGGATACGGACGGCAGACGTCGATCAGCGACCCGAGCGCCGGAAACCGCTCCTTCGGCTACGACGCCGCCGGAAACCTGAACAGGGAAACGGATGCCGACGGGCGCGTAAAAAGTATGTCGTACGATGCATACAACCGACTCCGGACACGCACGCTGCCCGAATTTTCCACAACATGGGAGTACAATTCCGACAATCAGCCGGCTTCGGTCACAAGCGCCAACGCCACATCGGAGGTATATACCTACGACACGTACGGACGCCTTTCGACATATACCGAAAACGGACCCGACAGCCGGTGGCTGAAAAAGACATACGGGTATGCCGGCGGTAACGTGAACTCGATCCAGTACGTTTCGCAGTCGGGCGCCATCGGCACGGAATCATACAACCATGCCAACGGACACCTGACCGAAATCACCTTCGGCGGGACATCGGTCTGGAAACTGAACGGCGAGAATGCATTGGGACAGCCCGTGTCGGTCGCCACCGGCCCGGTATCGAGGGTCTATTCATACAGCAGCCACGGTCTGCCGACCGGACGGACGTCCGCTTCCACAAACGGCGGAACGTTTCAGAACCACACGTACAGTTTCGACGCCACGAAGGGCAACCTGACATACCGCAGGGATAACCGTACCGGCCTGCAGGAGAACTTCACATACGACAATCTGAACCGGCTGAAGACATTTGCGGGCAAAAACATGGAATACGATGTGAAGGGGAACATCACGCAGAAAAGCGACGCAGGCAGCACGTTCTACTACGACACGCCGGGCAAGCCCTACGCCCTCTCCGGCGTGGAGGCGGGCACGAACACGGCCATCCCCATGCGCAGTCAGACGGTGGCGTACACCTCGTTCGAGCGTCCGTCGTCCATCTCCGAAAACAACTGGACGGCAGCGTTCACATACAATGCTTCCGGCGGACGGGTCAAAATGCAGTTGAGGCAGGGCGGCAGCAGCGTGCTGACGCGCTACTGTCTCGGCGGCAACTACGAGACGGACGAGGGCACGGCCGGAGCGAAGGAAAAACTGTACGTCGGCGGCGACGCATATACCGCTCCGGCGGTGTATCTGAAACAGAACGGCTCGTGGAGCCTGCACTACATCAGCCGCGACTACCTGGGCAGCATCACGCACGTGGCGAACAGTAGCGGCGCGGTGGTGCAGGAGTTAAGCTATGACGCCTGGGGTCGCCTGCGCAACCCGTCGAACCAGGCCGTATATGCGCCCGACACTGAACCGTCGCTGCTGCTCGGCCGCGGCTACACGGGACACGAACACCTGACGCAGTTCGGGCTGATTAACATGAACGCGCGGCTGTACGACCCGGCCGTCGGACGGTTTCTTTCGCCCGACCCGTATATACAGTCGGCCAACTTTTCGCAGAACTTCAACCGGTATTCATACTGTTTGAACAATCCGCTGATTTATACCGATCCGGATGGGGAATTTTGGCATATTGTTATTGGAGCAGTTGTAGGAGGCGTTGTAAATCTTGCAGTTAATTGGGGTAATGTAGACGGTTTTTGGGATGGTTTGGCAGCTTTTGGAGTTGGCGCAGGGGCAGGAGCGCTTACTGCTGCAACAGGCGGCGCAGGTGCGGGTGTATGGGCTGTGATAGGCGTCGGTGCGGGTGCGGGCGCTGTAACGTCGGCAACTAATAATGTCATAGCGCAAACCGGATCTAATTTTGAAGGATTCAATAATGTTGACTGGGAACAGGTTGGTATAAGTTCGGCAGTAGGAGGCGTTGCAGGCGCCGCAGGATCAGGAGCAGGATATTGGGCATCCAATGCATCCTTTCTTGTCAATGGAATAAACAGCCCGGTTTTACGTTCTGCTATCGTTTCGCCTTTGGCTTCCGGCGCAGGACATGTGGCAGGAGGTACAACAGCAAACCTGTTTGCAGGACAGTCTCTTGGCGATTCGTTTGTCAATTCATTTGACGGGATTGGAAAAAGTATGGCTGTCGGAGGAACTATTGGAGTTGCTTCTACAATTGGAGTAAGCTATGCAAATGGAATAAATCCGTGGACGGGGAAACTGAAGTATCCTTCTAATGGTGG
>JAISXP010000086.1 GCA_031270465.1 Tannerella sp.
CGGGAAACAGGGATTATTTGTAGTTTCGTTGCGCCACTTTGATTTGTTCGTATTGGAGCGGTTCTTTGTTCAGGCTGGGTTCGCTGTCGTCGCCGGTGTATTCCCATGCGGCAACGTACATGAACCGGTCGTCCTGCCGGAGCGCTTCGCCTTCGGGCGTTTGGTATTCTTCGCGGAAATGTCCGCCGCACGATTCTTCGCGCAGGAGCGCATCGCGTGCCATCAGTTCGCCCAGTTCGAGGTGGTCGGCGGTGCGGAGCGCTTTTTCCAATTCGGGATTAAATTCGGCGGCAATGCCTGTCACGCGGACGTCCTGCCAAAATTCCCGGCGGATGGCTTTGATCTCCTCGATGGCTTCCGCCAGTCCCTGTTTGTTGCGAGCCATGCCCACTTTGTCCCACATCACCTTGCCGAGTTTTTTCTGGAAAAAGTCCACCGAATGTTTGCCGCCGATGTTCATCAGGCGGTGGATGTTTTCTTCGACGGATTTTTTGGCTGCTTCAAATTCGGGGAGGTCGGTGGAGAAGCGCGGGGTGCGGATTTCAGCCGACAGGTAGTTTTGGATGGTGTAGGGCAGCACGAAGTAGCCGTCTGCCAGTCCCTGCATCAGTGCGGATGCGCCGAGGCGGTTAGCGCCGTGGTCGGAGAAGTTGGCTTCGCCGACGGCAAAGAGTCCGGGTATGGTGGTTTGCAGTTCGTAGTCCACCCAGATACCGCCCATGGAGTAGTGGATGGCGGGGTAGATCATCATCGGTGTTTCGTAGGGGTTGTCGTCCACGATTTTTTCGTACATCTGGAAGAGGTTGCCGTAGCGTGCTTCGATGACTTTTTTGCCCAGTCGTTCGATGGCCGACGCGAAGTCGAGATATACGGCCAGTCCTGTTTCGCCCACGCCGAATCCGGCATCGCAGCGTTCTTTGGCTGCCCGTGAGGCGACGTCGCGTGGCACGAGGTTACCGAATGCCGGATAGCGGCGTTCGAGGTAGTAGTCGCGGTCGTTTTCAGCGATTTGCGTAGGTTGGAGTTTGTCGGCGCGGATGGCTTCGGCGTCTTCCTTTTTCTTGGGCACCCAGATGCGTCCGTCGTTGCGCAGGGATTCGGACATCAGGGTGAGTTTCGACTGATAGTCGCCGTGTACGGGGATACAGGTGGGATGTATCTGCACGTAGCAGGGGTTGGCGAATGCGGCGCCCCGTTTGTAGCATCGCCATGCGGCGCCGGCGTTGCTGCCCATGGCGTTGGTGGACAGGAAGAAGACGTTGCCGTAGCCGCCGGTAGCAATGACTACGGCGTGGGCGGCGTATTTTTCGATTTCGCCGGTGACGAGGTTGCGGACGATGATGCCGCGGGCTTTGCCGTCCACGATCACCACGTCCATCATTTCGCGGCGGGTGAACATTTTCACGGAGCCTTTTTCGATTTGCCGGCTCAGCGCGCTGTATGCGCCCAGTAGCAACTGTTGTCCGGTTTGTCCGCGGGCGTAGAAGGTGCGGCTTACCTGTGCGCCGCCGAAGGAGCGGTTGTCAAGCAGTCCGCCGTAGTCGCGAGCGAAGGGTACGCCTTGTGCCACGCACTGGTCGATGATGTTGTTGGACACTTCCGCCAGCCGGTACACGTTGGCTTCGCGGGCGCGGTAGTCGCCTCCCTTGATGGTGTCGTAGAACAGGCGATAGACCGAATCGCCGTCGTTCTGGTAGTTTTTGGCGGCGTTGATGCCTCCCTGCGCGGCGATGGAGTGTGCGCGGCGGGGGCTGTCCTGTATGCAGAAGTTGAGCACGTTGAAGCCCATTTCGCCGCAGCTTGCGGCAGCCGCAGCGCCCGCCAAGCCCGTCCCAACGATGATGATGTCCAGTTTACGCTTGTTGGCGGGGTTCACCAGGTTCTGATGCGCCTTGTATTCCGTCCATTTCTGGGCTAACTGCCCTTCGGGTATTTTCGAATCTAACTGTATCATAATTTTCTTTTCTTTTGAATTTTGGATTATTCTTCCCACCGTTCGCTGATGAGGTTATACGTAAAAAGTTTGTTTTCTTCCGCTGTTACAAACTGTATTTTTTGCGCAATGAACGTACTGTCTTTGTCAAACTCGCACTCCAGAGTTACACCGTCGCGCAACGGAATATCCTGACTTAACGACAGGGTAGAACCCTTCAATACCCTTGTCCCGTTGGCAAGCGTCAGATTACTGTATTTTGGGGATATGCGGCTGACGGCTTTCTTTTTACCATCTTTCGATATTAACGAAAGCGCACGGAGGGTTAGCTGTTTTTCAGTATGAAATCTCATATACAGCCGCGTTTCCCCGTTGCCAACGGCTTGAGGATAAAGATAAAATGTACCGTTGGTATATTTGAATTTGTTGTTTTTAAACTCGCCGTCGTATGAGGCCGTTGTTTCTCCCATTTCATAATTGAAACGCAAGCCTGAAAACCGGTCGTCGTCGGGAATTGCGTAATACAGATAGAGCGTACACTTTTTTCCTTTTTTAAAATCGTAGTCGGAAGCAAGGTATCGGGTCAAAGTCAATTCTTTGCCGTTTTGGTAGCAATGCGCATACTGCGCCAGCCATTTTCCCACCTGATTGTTGTCTTTGGGATTGTCCACCTGAGGCATCTTCCCGAAATCATAAACCGTTAAGGAGATGCTTGCCGCCTGATACACGCCGCTCCTGCCAATAGATTTACCCAGGTTGGTCTCAACAGACGTATGGGTAATTTCCACGCGGGGCCGCGAACTGCATGCGGCAAGTACGACGGCAATGAAAATTCCCGTCAAAATTTTTACCGTACATTCCGTTTTATTTGATTTTATCATATTTTTTGTGTTTTAAGATATTGCGACGTTAGGTTTTCAAATCGCCGACGGTCAGATATACGATGGATTGCGTCACCATTTGATAGCCTATTTCGCCGTATGTTACCGGTCCGGTCATCTGGCAAAGCCTTTCGGGGTCGGGGTTTTGGACGTAGTACAGGCAGCACAGGGCGTAGATGCGGTCTTGCGGGATTTCCCAAACCTGCGTGTCGAGTTCCGAGAAATAATAGTTGACGCCCTTGAACAGCGCCGTCATGGTGGTGAGTTGCTCGGTATCGTAAATGAACGTGACACAGATATTGATACCTGCCAGGTTGACGATCAGCGGATGTATGAAGTTGATGTCGTGGCGGAGCATGTATTCCCGCAGGTTTTGCCGTTCTCCGTTGATGAGGGCGTCCTGCGGCGCAACGGTGCTTTCTTCGAAAACAACGGTCACGTCCGGGCGGATTTTAAAGGGGCTGTGGATGTGCACTTCGGCGTATTTGCCTGCCGGCAGTCCGACGTGCATCACTACTGCCTTGTTCAGGTGCGCCGTTGCGTCCGGTCCGTACATCACGATGTCCGTCTTCAACACCTCCCAAAGGTTGCCCTTTCCTGCTACCCATCCCACCAGAGGCACCAGCCCGAAATTTTCATAATCAAAGGAGTGCAACGCATATTCGCGAAGGATTTCCGAAGCAAAGGGCAACAGCAGCATCGTAAAACCGTTGTCCGGGCCTTCCGTGAAAATATGCTTGAGGTTGTCGGCGTCGTAGGTTTTGATCTCCACTCCGGTGACGTACTCCGGCAACTGATTGACGTACAGTTGGCCTTTAGCGATTTCATGGGGCACTCCGGAGGACAGGTAACACGGGGTGGCGCCCGCAATCCAATTACCGGCGGGCAGTTGCTGCAATGCTTCTGCGTCGCCTGCCAGTATCAGGTAAAGCCCTTCGCGGATCATCCGCGCCACTTCGTCTGTTGAAAATAATCCTTGTATCATCATTGTCTTATATTTTTCCGTTTCATTTTCCTCCGAAAAAGAAATACAGCGGTATGAGGGCAAATCCGGCGGGTATCGCTACTGCGTAGATGTATCCTGCCACCTTGATGATGGGTGTGTAGGTGGGGTGGTTCCATCCGATGCTTTGGAAAGCGCTCTGAAAGGCATGGAGCAGGTGGAACGACAGCAGCGCCATGAATGCGACGTACACCAGACAGTAGGGCTTGCTGGAGAACACGTAGCGCGCAATGTCATAGAAATTGTGGTGCGCCGGCGTGTCGGTGGCTTCCACATCGCCCACGCCTATGGATTCGGGCGTGAAGCCGAACCATCCGTACTTGTAAAAGAGGAAATCCATGAAGTGAAGACAGAAGAAGATGAGCACGATACCGCCCGTCCAAATCATGTATTTGGAGAAGAACGACTTTTCCGACCGGTGTTTTTTGGCATAGCGTACCGGTCGCGCCAGCCAGTTCCTGATTTGCAGGTACACGCCCAGCGCCATGTGCAGCGCAATGCTTCCGAAGAGGAATATCTCCATCGCCTTGAC
>JAISXP010000021.1 GCA_031270465.1 Tannerella sp.
GCGCGCAGCGGCTATTCGCAGGCAACGCCCGAACCGCAGCAGAACAGAACCCGCATCACGGGTACGGTAGTCGACCGGACGGGCGAGCCGGTTATCGGAGCGAACGTGGTGGAAAAAGGTGCGACGGTGAACGGAACGGTCACCGACACAGACGGCAAATTTTCCCTGAACGTGGCAGACAATGCCGTGCTGCAAGTGTCGTACATTGGCTATGTCACACAGGAAATCAGCATTGAAAAAAGAACTGTAATCAATGTGCAGTTGCAGGAAGACGTCCGAGCCATCTCCGAAGTGGTCGTTACTGCGCTCGGTATCAAGCGCGAAGAAAAAGCGCTGGGCTATGCCGTGCAGAAAGTCAGCGGCGACCGTCTGTCCGTCGTCAAGGGCGCGACCGTAGCCACTTCGATGACCGGAAAGATTGCAGGATTGAGCGTAGCCAACAGCACGGAGTTCAACGTACAGCCGTCGCTTCTGTTGCGCGGATCGACGCCGCTGCTCGTAATCGACGGTGTGGCGCATCAGAACGTCTCGCTGGCCGACATCCCCGCCGACGACATCGAATCCATCAACGTGCTTAAAGGCTCTACCGCTTCGGCGCTCTACGGCTCGCGCGGTGGTAGCGGAGCAGTCATGATTACCACCAAAAAGGCGCAAAAGGAAGGACTGGAACTGACGGTGAACAGCAATACCATGTTCCATGCCGGATTCCTGATGTTTCCCGAAGTGCAGAATTCCTACAGCGGGGGCGGGAACGGGCAGTACTGGACGACCGACTACGTATGGGGCGACAAGCTCGACATCGGACGCACGGCCGTGCAGTACAATCCCCAAACTTACGAATGGGAAGAAATGCCCCTCACCTCCAAGGGAAAGGACAACTACAAGAACTTCCTGCGCCAGGCGCTGGTGACCAACAACAACGTCAGCATAGCGCAGAAAGGACAGTACGGCACCGTCCGCACCTCGCTCAACCACGTCTACAACCGCGGGCAGTATCCCAATAACGATGCACAGAAGTTTACCTTCTCCGTAGGCGGCAACATCGACTGGAAACAGTTCCATCTCGATGCAGGCATCACCTACAACAAAAACTTCTATTCCAACAGCCTGGGAACCGGCTACGGTGTAGGTAACTACATGTACAACCTGCTGTTATGGACCGGCGCGGAATACGACGTGCGCGAGTACAAAGACTACTGGCAGGTGGGGAAGGAACATCTCAAACAGAACTGGATGTGTACGTCGTGGTACGACAATCCCTATTTCCTGGCCAGCGAACGTGTCAATCCCAGCCAGTACGACCTGACCAACAGCTATGCCAACCTCAGTTTTGACGTGACGGACTGGCTCAAAATCCAGGCGCGTCTCGGAGCCGACGTCTGGCGCAGGCGCACGGAACAGAAGCAACCCATCTCCAGCGCAAACACGAATGGACAGGGACGGTATGAACTCTGGAACGAAGCTCGGTACAGTACGAACGACGACCTGCTGGTGACGTTCGACAAACCGTTCGGCGATTTCCGCGTCGACGGCTTCGGCGGAGGCTCGATGTATTACCGCGAAAACACGCAGCAGTATTCCAGCACCTCGAACGGACTGACACTGCCGGGTTTCTATTCGCTCAACGCCTCAAAAGATCCGGCGACGACCAGTTCGAGTATCGAAAAACAGCAAATCAACAGCGTTTACGGGCGGTTGGGCGTTTCGTGGAAAAGCGCCGTCTTCGTCGAGGCTACCGGACGGAACGACTGGGTCTCGACACTTGTCGAATCGGAACGGTCGTACTTCTATCCTTCGGTGTCGGGCAGCGTTGTCCTGTCGCAACTGTTGCCCATGCCCGATGTTGTCAGTTTCTGGAAAATTCGCGGCTCCTGGACGCAAACCAAGTATCCGGCCGGCATATATGCCATTAACCAGACCTACAGCGTCTCGCGCAATTTCTGGGGCAGCATGACGGCAATGTATTATCCGACGACCACCCGCGACGTCACCCTGCGCCCGCAGGCCTCCAAAGCTTACGAACTCGGTACGGAATTTCGCTTCTTCAACAATCGCCTGCGTCTCGACGCCGCCTATTACAATAAACTGGAGTACGACATGCAGGCGCAGGCCAGCATGAGTTACGCCAGCGGCTTCGCCAGCACGCTGATTAATATTGAGGAGGAACGGCTCGTGCGGGGCGTGGAACTGACGCTGAGCGGAGACATCGTGAAGACCTCCGGCTTCGAGTGGAATTCGACCGTCAACTGGGCGGCGCACCGCCATTACTATCATAAGCTCGACGCCGTCTATTCGACGAAAAAACCCTGGATGAAGAATGGCAGCGACTACTGGTGGCTCGAAATGTACGACTGGGAACGCGACAGCGAAGGAAACATCATCCACTACAACGGGATGCCCCGCCGCAGCAACTACCCGACGCTGGCAGGAAGCACCAATCCCGACTGGACGTGGGGATGGTCGCACGACTTGCGTTACCGCGATGTGCGTCTCAGCATCTCGCTCGACGGGCGCGTCGGGGGATACATGTGGAATTATATGGAGTCGCGCCTCTGGCATTCCGGTCGGCATATTGAATCCGATAATCAGTGGCGCTACGACGAAGTTGTCAACGGACTGGCCAACTACGTGGGCGAAGGCGTGAAAATCGCCTCGGGCGACGTAAAGTACGACGCCGACGGCAATATCACCGAAGATACCCGCGTCTTCGCTCCCAACGACACGGAAGTGTCCTACGAAGCTTACACGCGCCGGATCAAGGAACAGCAAGGCACTTCCCTCTTCCTCGCCAGCAAAACGTTCCTCAAGCTCCGCGAAGTATCGTTAGGCTACACCCTGCCCAAACCTCTCTGCCAAAAACTGCATCTCCAGGGCGCAGATATCGCGGTTGTCGGGCAAAACCTGCTGGTATGGGCGAAAGATTTCCGCTATTCCGACCCCGACGATGCGCAGCTTAACCGCACAAGCGAAAGTATTTACTCGCCTTCCATCCGTTTGATAGGCGTCAACCTGAAGTTAAATTTTTAATACAATACAGTGATGAAAAGAATATATCAATATATTATAATGTACATGCTTGCCGTCATGTTGTCGGCAGGATGCAGTGATTTCGATGCAATCAACACCAATCCCGACGCCCCCCTTACGGCTACGCCGGGTATGCTTGCCACGGGACAGATCAAAAATGCGGTCGGACGAAGCGACAGCAAAGGGTATTTCCGCGACCACATGTTTACCAAACATGTCGGATGGGGCGAATCGGCCGATAAACAGGAACAGTACAACGTGATCGGACGGCAGGGCTTCGGTGTGTATACCAACTTGACAAACTGCCTGAAAATGGTGGAACTGGCCGCCGACATCGACAGGGACGCCTATCAGGGACTGGCGCTTTTCCTCAAGGCGTACGAACTGTTTGACCTCTCAATGGCGGTGGGCGACATTCCCTATTCGGAAGCGTTCCGTTCCGACGAAGGAATCACCAAACCCGGCTACGACACCCAGAAGGAAGTAATGATGCAGATACTCGACGACCTCGACGCTGCATATACGCATTTCTCCAGCGCCGGCCGTTCGTTCGAAGGCGATTTTATCTACAACGGCGACCCCGGGAAATGGAAAGTTGCCACGTCGGCCTTTCAGCTGAAAGTCCTCATCAGCCTCTCGAAAAAGGAATCCGATGCCGACCTCAACATCCGCAAGCGTTTCGCCGACATCGTGAACAGCCGCCCGCTGATGACCTCCAACGGCGATAATTTCCAGATTATCTACGGC
The DNA here is from genome assembly GCA_031270465.1 of Tannerella sp. Taxonomy (GTDB): domain Bacteria; phylum Bacteroidota; class Bacteroidia; order Bacteroidales; family Tannerellaceae; genus Tannerella. The sequence continues at coordinate 3,775 of JAISXP010000021.1, forward strand.
ACACAGTCTTCGCAGATTTATCCTGTGCACAGTACGAAGAATAATTTTACGCAGTATACCGTCCTTTCGCCTACTGTCATTGACTCTTTCAAGGTAAATAACGACTACCGCCTTTTCTATTTAGCCCAACCTACACAAGTCAATACGGCTGCGGGTATGACGGCGGACGACTGGGACGCCTACGAAGGTGTTGACCCCACTCTGTCGGACAGCGAATTTAACTATCTGTTCGGTTCCGGGAATTTTTCCAATCTCAACCCGCGCTTCTACGAAGTCGAAACCGGTCAGCCGTCCATCAATGTCGGGTATGCGGAGCAGAACTTCATCCTGTCCGAAGCCTGCCTGCGGGGATGGATTACGGGAAGCGCTCAGGAATATTTCACGAAGGGTGTTGACGCGAGCATACGGTTCACGGTTGCCTATACACCGGCAGGATATTATCCGGTCGAACGGCAAATGACCGACGACTGGATTAGCAGTTTTCTCGCCAGTGCACCGATGCAGCTCTCCACTGCTCCCGGCAATTTTGAAGCCGACTTGAATAAGATTATTACGCAGAAATATTTGGACAGGTTCATGCACGATACCTGGACCAGTTTCTACGAATACCGGCGTACGGGCTATCCCCGAATCCCCGTCAATCCGGCTACGAATCTGAACACAATGTCTGACCGCATGCCGGTACGGTGGATGTACGACCAGCGGGAGTATGACTACAACCGCGACAACGTCGTAGAAGCCGTACAGCGACAGTTCAACGGGAACGATGATGTGAATGAATTGATGTGGATTCTCAAATAAATACGGGGAGCTTTTGACTGCGTCTATTTTCAGTTCAGATTGTCGCAACGACTATCCAGCCCCTTGGCAGCCAGGATAAAACCCTTTCCATCTATACCCTTATTTATCTTATTTCCATATAAATGAAATAAGATAAATAAGGGGTGATGGCTGGACACGGTTCCATATTTCATATCTGCTGCATAAAATGGATATGAATATTTGGAATACCTTTCCGGGTTTCGGCATCCATTATATCCTTTCTTCCGTCTGAAGGAAATTCTGCCTGTATCTTAAAAATTCAAATTAATCCCCACCATGGCATTAAAGCCCTGCATCGGATAGCCGTATATCCGTTCCTGATTCTGAAACAGGAGGTTGTTCAGTTTCAGGTATGCTCCGAAAGTGTCGTTGAAATTCCACGAAGCCCGAAAATTCAGGTCGTGGAGATCTTCCATCCGCTCTTCCCGGTCGCCGGCCAGCATATACCGTCCCGAGCCCAGATAATAGTCGAGCGTCAATGCCAGGGGAGCGAGCGGTTTCACCGTCAGGTCGGCATTCAGTTCCACTTCCGGCAGTCCGTAGGGTTTCATGCCGGTGTCGCTGGAGGTGTACCGCGTGTAGTTGCGTCCGTCGTACTGTACCGTCCACTGGTTGTAAACGCCTTTCAGCGAGAAATCGATCCGGTCGCGCCATGCATACTTGAGCGCCGCTCCGGCGTGCAGCAGCGAGGCATCCGTCCGGAGAACCGTGCTGTAGGATGTAAAATCCATGTTTTCATTCACGTAGATCGACGGTATGAAAAATATCGCGTCTTTCGTGTTCCTGTATCCTGCGGAGACGTCGATTTGGAACCCGGCCGCGATGCCGCTACGGATACCGAGTTTGGCATCCAGCCATGTGCGCGAGGGTTTGACTGCTATCGAATGGTCCATGTAGCGGTTGAGGCGCGACAGGCTATAAGCGTCGTTCGAGCGGATTTCGCCCCGCGCGCCGGCATAGAAAACTGTCCTGTCGGCCACCTGCGCTTCGACGGAAATGTTCGGCGAGGCAAAGACCTGCAGCGAATCGCCGGAGATGAACATGATGTTCGCACCGAGCGCGAGACGCCACGTTTCGCCCCCGACAAGAAAGTATGGCGTAACGGTGGCTTCGAGGTGGCTTTTGTAGCCGGTCGAATCGTTGCGGTTGTATATGTGCGGATATTTGTAGTTGAAATAATCCAGCGCGCCCGCAATGCCGATACGTCGATCAGCGTTTCCGAGAAACAGGCTCAGGTCGAATTTCGGGCTGAACCGGTCTTCCCTGATGCCGTCCAGGTCTTTCCTCCAGCCGTATTTCTGGTCGAAATGTCTGAAATCGGCGCCGAACATGTATCCGAACCTGTTGCCGCTGCCCGACAGGCCGAAATTGAAATTGACGGTGCGGTTGGCCTGACTGGTTTCAAAATCGTCTGTCGATGCGACGTGTGTGGAACTCAGGGAATAGAGGAACGACCGGCCGTAGTAATTGAATCCCGTGTAGCCGTATGCCGCGCCGAGATTGAGCACAGTATTGCGTCCGACGGACTGATTGAAATCCAGGCAGACAAGGTTGTCGTTCAGTTTGGCCTTTCGTTTGAGATTGTCATCTGGAAATTTCACGCTGCCGCCGGTCGAGTTGTGCGTGACGAACAGCGCCAGTTTGCCCTGTTCGTTGTCTATGATGTGGTATCCCAGGTCGCCGCTCAGGTTGGCGTACATCCCGCCGCCGAAATGGAAATAACCGCGTCGTTTGTTGTGTACTGTTTCCGTAAGGATATTGCCCGGCGGCAAAACGGTGAGTTCTCCGGGCGGGTCGGCCGGAGAGGTAAAGGGCGAGTAGTCTATCGGGCGTTTCGTGACGGCCGGTTCCTTTACTTCGGGCAGGCGGTTTATCTTGCTGGCGTCCTGAACGGTCGGGTCGTATTCGCGTTCCAGTGTCATTTCGCGGGTCAGCTGTTCCTGCGCCTGTATCGGGGTGACCACGCAGACGCTCAGCGCCGCTGTTGCCGTCAAAATTTTTATTGTATGTACTTTTTTCATTGCTTATTTGTTAAGTTTGTCCAGTCGTTCTTCTATCATTCCGGCAATATCGTCTTTGCCTTTGTAATTTTTCTGCAAATTGAGCAGGTACTGTCGCGCCTGAAAGTCGTCGTCTTTCCGGATATACACGTCCGAAAGGAGGACAAATGCCCGTGCGAGCCAGTATTGATGCGAGGTTCCCTTGCGGATAAAGTCCGTCAGTTCCTTTTCGGCTTTATCATAGTCGTTTTTATCGAAATAAGACTGTGCCAGCAGGAATTTTGCTTCGGCGCCGTAGACCGTTCGCGTATCCTTGCTCAGGGTGGCGAGGTCGGCGGCGGCCTTGTCTGCTTCGCGCTTTGCCAGATAAGCCTTGGCGCGCGACAGGCGGGCTTCGGCTGCCACTTCGGGCGAGAGTTTGGCGTTTTTAAGCAGATCGCCGGCGGCTTTCAGCGCTTCGTCATGCAGGCCGGTCTGTTGTGCGCAGCGCAGGATGCCGAGTCGGGCAGCTTCGATATTTTCCGCCGATTCGGCTGTTTCCAGCAGTCGTTTGAAACTTCCCATGGCTGCGGCGTAGTTTTTCTCCAGATATTCGATTTCCGATTTCCGGGCAAGCGCTTCTTCCGAGAATTTCGTATTGCCGTAGTTCAGGACGGAGGAGAAGCGTTGTGTTGCTTCGGCGTATTCCTTTTGGATGAAGGCGATCTGTCCGAGATAATAGTTGGCGTCGAGGTTGAATGCGCCGTTGGTGAATGACGCCACGTAGTTGCGCAGACTACGCCGTGCGCCTTCGTTGTCGCCGCGCAGAAACAGCCTTTCGGCGGCGAAGTAGGTCAGCGAGTCCTGTTCGCTTACTTCGAAGCGGACGTTTTCGCCGAGCGTGCGGACGTATGCCGCATATCCTGCTACGTCGTTCATGTCGGCATATACGGTTTTCAGGTCCTGCAGGGCTATTTTTGTTTCTTCGCTGCCCGGATAGTCGGCAATCACCTGTTTATAGGCTTCGATGGCTTTTTCCGACTGGTTGTTGTTGAAGTAGAGCAATCCCAGTTGAAGCCCCGACTTACGGGCGAGACTGTTCTGCGGGAAGCCTGCAATCAGTCTTGTGAACGATTCGGCTGCTTTGTCGAACATCTCGAGCAGGACGTACGAACGTCCCTTTTCGTATAGCGCATCGTCGGCGTAGGGCGATTCGGGATATTCGCGTATCAGCCTGTCCAGCATCGCGATTTTGCCCTGATAGTCTTTTTGCAGTCCCATCACGAGCCCTTTCTGATAGAGTGCGTAATCGCCCGAGCCGGGTTGCAGCGAGGCTGCCCGGGTATAGTTTTCTTCCGCTGCGGCATACTGCCGGTCGTAGAACAGACAGTCGCCGATGCGGTTGTATGCGTCGGCAAGCGAAAGTTCCGAAGTGTTTTTTTCCAGTGCAGTGTACTGGCGGAACGCCCTCAATGCCTGCGGATATGTTTTTTTCCTGAAGTGACAGTATCCCAGGTCGTAGTGTGCCAGGGCATAAGTTTCCGGCGAGTAGCGGTCTTTTGCGCTGTCGATATAAGTCTGATAGTCCTGTGCTGCCTGCGCGAAGTTGTTCAGGCGGTAGTATGATTCGGCGCGCCAGAAGCAGGCGCCGGCGTATGCTTCCGCGTCGTATCCTTTCAGTGCGATTGCCTGACTGAAGTATTCGATAGCGCGTTCGGGTGTTTGATTCGTAAATGCCTGCGCGCCCAGCTGGAACAGCAGGTTTTGTTTGGCGGCAAGAATCTGCGCGCCCGGGCGGCGGATTTTCTCGATCGAGGCCAGCGCCGATTCATAGTTTTTGGTACTCATATACACTTCGGTCAGATGGTCGTTCACCTTGTCGGCATACTGCGAATTGGGGAAATCGTTGAGGAAATCTTCGAAAATGGAGACGGATTCGCCGAAACCGGAAAAGGATGTCTCGTGAATCAGCAGCGCGTAATTGTACAGCGCCACTTCCTGCACATGTTTATCATAGGCCGATGTTGCCGCCCATTCGAAAGCCATCCGGGCGTTGTTTTTGTCGTTCAGTTTCAGATAGCTCTGGCCGAGGTAGAGATATGCGTTCTGGGTCAGTTCGTCCGTGTCGTCGACCGTTTTCGAGAGCGCGTCGACGGCCTTGCCGAAGCTGTCCGCGTGATAGTAGCAGATGCCGAGCAGATACAGGTCGCCGCGCAGAGGCTGGTCGGTCGATTCCACGTATTTCTCAAGCATCTCCGTCGCTTTCGTCCGGTCGCCCTGGTGGTAGTACGCATTGCCCAGAAGACGGTATATTTCCGTATTGTCGGCATTGTCAGGATAAGATTTCAGCAGTTCTTCGCCGCTGCCGGTCACCTTTTCGTACTGTCCGTTGATGAAATATATCTGGGTGATGAAATAAAGCGCGCGTTCACCGTGTTCGGGACTGTTTTTCAGCTTCGTGAAAGCGCCGAGCGCCGAATCGTAATTCTTTTCGGCATAGTCGATGTAGGCAAGGCCGTATGCTGCCGAAGAGTGGTAGGCGGTCGACTGCTGAAGCGGCGTGAAATGATAGCGCGCACCCGCAAGGTCGCCTGTCTGCAACATCGAATATGCTATCCGGAAGGCATAGTCGTCACGTTGCGACGCGCCGAGAGCGCCGGCGTCCGACTCGTTCAGCCACCGGATGGCCGAAGGATAGTCGCCAAGTTCAAACAGGGCAGAGCCTGTCAGGAAACAAATCTCGTTCCGGTGGCGACTGTCGGGATACGTCGAAAGAAAGCGCTGCAGCACGTCCGTACTCGTCGTCCGACCCTGTTCGAAAGCGATGCAGGCCATCATGTAGTCAGCTTCCTGTATCAGGACGCCGTCGGTCGACTGCGCTTTGAAGGCTTCGAGTTTGTCCACGCAACCGGGATAGTCGCGCAACTCGAAGAAAGCCTTGCCCTCGTAAAACAACCTGTCCGGCGATTCGAACTGATACGAACGCTGTCCGCTCGCCCAGTGGCTTCCCACAGCCAGACACAATACAATAATAATTCTTTTCATTGCGTATAATCTTTATTTTATTTATGCCCGCGCAGGCCGTACAAAAAACGATATGTCAGTCTGCCGATTCTGTAAACAGTGCAAAGGTAAGTATCCTTGCGAAATAACGGGATGATTTTCCCATTTTTTTTATTGGACGCATTTGGCTGCGCCGATTTTCAATTCAAGTTGCCGGAGAAATCTTTCGAATCCCCGAGGTCGACACATCCCCGGCTCTGTGCCTGTCCCGCAGGAATAACATGCTGGAGGAAAACTGTCGTGTAGCTCCCCGAAGCGAATGGGCCATCCTCCGAAACGAATGTTTTGCGGCAGTCCGAGTTGCTCCATTCTTTTATCGGGTGCATGCAACTTTGCAATATTTCGCGTACCTTTGCGCACCGTAAAAACAAACGTTTATGAAACAATATGATTTTGACGAGGTCGTTGAACGCAGGGGTACCAACTGCCTGAAATACGACAAAATGAAAGACCTTTTCGGTCGCGCAGACTTGCTGCCGTTCTGGGTGGCGGACATGGATTTCCGTACGCCCGACTTTATTGTGGATGCACTGAAAAGACGCTGCGAACATCCGGTTTTCGGATACACTTTCCCGCCGGACGAGTATTTCCCTTCAATTGTCCGCTGGGTGAAGCAGCTGTACGGCTTTGACATACGCACGGAATGGCTCAGCTACATTCCCGGCATCGTGAAGGGCATCGGGCTGGCGCTGGAATGTTTCACGAAAAAGGGCGACAGGGTGATTATCCAGCCGCCCGTTTATCATCCCTTCCGCATCATACCCGAAAAGCTGCACCGCGAAGTGGTCTGCAATCCGCTGCGACTGGTGAACGGCGCGTACGAAATGGATTTCGAACAGCTGGAGGCGGTGATGGACAAAGACTGCAGGGCGCTGATACTCTCAAGTCCGCACAATCCCGCAGGCATCGTTTGGGATAGAACGACGCTGCAGCGGCTTGCCGAAATATGCAGCCGCCACCACGTTCTCGTGATTGCCGACGAAATCCATTCGGAGATGACGTTTCCCGGCTTCGAACACCATCCGTTCCCGACCGTATCGGACGAAGCCGCCGCGTGCAGCATCACCTTCATGGCGCCCAGCAAGACGTTCAACATTGCCGGCATCGTATCCTCGTACGCCATCGTCCCGGACGGTGCGCTGCGCGAAGCGTTCTACTCTTTCCTGGAGTCATGCGAACTGAATCAGGGAACGATTTTTTCATACATCGCAACCGTCGCAGCCTATGTGCACGGCGGCGAATGGCGCAGGCAAATGCTTGATTATGTAGCAGAAAACATCGCGTTCGTCGACGAATACGTCCGGGAAAACATTCCGCAAATCAAAGTATACCGTCCGCAAGCCTCGTTTCTGGTATGGCTGGACTGCCGCGACCTGCAAATGACGCAGACGGAACTGTTCAGATTTGTCTGCGACAGGGCGGGACTGGCGCTGAACAGCGGCGTGACGTTCGGCCGGGAAGGCGAAGGATACCTCCGTATGAATGTCGGCTGTCCGCGTTCAATGCTCGAAAGAGGACTGAATGCACTTGGAAATGCAGTGAAAAGATTGAAATAATACTCTTTTCTTTACAGAAAACGGTTCCGTCCTGCGGCCATTGTGAATATTTATTGTAACTTTGCCCGCTAAAATCTTTACATATAAATAAAAGATGAAAATTGCAATAGACAGCTTTGTATCGGTCATTTACGACCTGAACACAGGAACCGGCGATGACCGCAAACTGAAGGAATGCGCCACGGCAGAATCTCCACTGGAATTTATTTTCGGGACGGGTGTCGTGCTGCCGGCCTTCGAAGACCGGTTGAAAGGACTGGAGGCGGGCGGGACTTTTCAGTTCTCGCTTCCGCCCGAACATGCCTACGGCGAATATGAAGAGGAGAATGTGATTGAACTGCCGAAAAAGGTATTCGAAATGGACGGGCAATTCGATGCCGAATTTGTCCGTGAAGGCAGCGTCCTGCCGATGGAAAGTTCCGACGGATACCGTATGAACGGCACGGTGATGACTGTCGACACGGACACGGTCGTAATGAATTTCAATCATCCGCTGGCAGGCGAGACGCTGCATTTCAGCGGCAAAGTGCTCACTGTCCGTCAGGCCACAGCCGAAGACATTGCGAAGCTGGGCGGCTGCGGTTGCGGCTGTCAGGACAGCAACTGCCACAGCGGTTCAGGTTCGAACGGGCACGGCTGCTGCTGCGGCTGAACGCATTTCGCTTACGTCACATAATTATTATGCCGCATTAAACTGATGAATACATTCGGAAACATTTTTCGCCTTACCTCGTTCGGAGAGTCGCACGGCGCATGTATCGGCGGCATCATCGACGGCTGTCCGGCAGGATTGGCGATAGACGCGGATTTCATTCAAAACGAACTGAACCGCAGGCGCCCCGGACAGTCCGCCCTCACGACGTCACGCAGGGAAGCGGACAGGGTAGAATTTCTTTCGGGCATCTACAAAGGCATTGCGACAGGCACGCCGATAGGTTTCGTCGTGCGGAACGAAGACCAGCATTCCGAAGATTACGACAGTGTGAAAGATGCATTTCGTCCCTCTCACGCCGATTATACGTACCAAATCAAATACGGCATACGCGACCCTCGCGGAGGCGGACGGGCTTCCGCCCGCGAAACCGTTGTCCGCTGCGTTGGCGGCGCTGTGGCAAAACTGGCGCTTAACAGGCAAAATATAACCGTTCAGGCATATACGTCGCGCGTCGGCCATATCGGTCTCGACGGTTCATACGAAGATTACGATTTGAGCCTGACGGAAACCAACCCCGTGCGCTGTCCCGACCCCGTCAGGGCGGCGGAAATGCAGGCGCTGATAGCCGCGGTGAAGTCGAAGGGCGACACGGTCGGAGGCATTGTAACCTGTGTCGTCAAAGGCGTGCCTGCGGGACTGGGCGAACCGGTATTCGGCAAACTGCATGCCGCGCTGGGAACTGCCATGCTGAGCATCAACGCCGCCAAAGGATTCGACTGCGGCATCGGGTTCGACGCGGCAGACTGTTTCGGATCGGAACAGAACGACCGCTTCTACAACGACAACGGACGCATCCGCACACGCACCAATTTTTCAGGCGGCATTCAAGGGGGAATCTCCAATGGGGAAGATATTTATTTCCGCGTGGCATTCAAGGCCGTAGCCACACTCCTGATGACGCAGCAGACCGTCGATAAAGACGGCAACGACACTCTCCTCAAAGTCTGCGGACGGCACGACCCCTGCGTCCTGCCGCGAGCCGTCCCCGTCGTCGAAGCCATGGCGGCTATGACCGTTCTTGATTATCAACTCATCAGGCAGTCCCGCAGTTGAAATTCGATTTTCCGCACTGCACGCGAAACAATCATGTTAAATCATGCCGCGCGCAGTATAAATACGCAACATGATTCATCGCCTGCCGGTCTCCGAAATCATTTTCCCGTCCTTCGTTCTGTCGATTTTCAAGTCCCTGCGGATGGTATACGGCGGCAGCGCACGTCCCGAACGGGTCTCCACGTAAGGCGTGCCCGTAATGTCCTCAATCGCCTTTCCCAGCAGCGGGTCGCGATCGTCACCCCACGGATACAGCGGAAAATAATCCTCTTCAGCCGAAATGTCGGGAGCCAGCCCGCCCAGAAATGAATCATCGTCCTTCACGTTGGCAAGCCTGTATATCATCAGATACATTCCCCAGTTTGAGATGCTTTCGTCCGCCACCCATTCATTTTTGACCTGTATCTGCGGCTGAAACAGTCCGCCCGCACAATATTTCCCGTGCGTCGTGTCGCCAATCTGGACAAGATTCAGATACGGCCGCAGTCCGACGATGGTCGATTCGGATGCTGAAGCGGAATATTCCGACGTGAGCACATACAGGCGGCTCAGATTCATATTGACCGAGAGCGTGTCCGTGAATCTTTCCGCAAGGTCTTCGCCTTCACTTTTCAGGTATTTCTCGATATACGGATTCCATATCTGCTTGAGATAAATCTGTTTGCTCTTGACAGCCTGCTCCGGCGCCAGAATACTGGTCAGCACGGACATCGTCCGCACGTATCCGCCGCCGTTGTAGCGCAAATCGAGCACCACGTCCGTCACGCCCTGCGATTTGAAGTTCGTAAAGACACGCTGCAGCTCCCCCTCCGACGCCTGCGTATAATCGGCATAGGAAAGATAGCCTATTTTATTACTGCCTTTTACAATCACCGTATCCTTCAGTATCGGGTTTTCGTACACTTGCTCGGCGCTCATAAAAATCAGCGTCGGGTCGGTTGCAATCCCTGCACTCGTCAATACCCCGCGCGAGAGTATAAGATCGGGAGCGTTATACAGTTCCGTACGGTTTTCGAGGGTGATGTATCCACCGTTTATCCCGACGATAAAATCGCCGCGCTTCAGTCCCGCCTTGTCGGCAGGTGTGTCGGGATAAACGTACAGCACGATGGCAAACAGGGCATCCGAGTTCTCGAATTGCCCGAAAATCAACGTGTAGCCATACGACGTCACATTGCCGTCAAACTCCCCCTGCAGCGCTTTTATATTGTCTGTCAGCATAGACCATTTGTCGTCCCTGTATTTCAGATTCTCAAAAAAGGCGAACGCATCAGTCTCCCTGTCCGGATATACCTTGTTCCAGTCCACGGTCGTACTCCAAAGATAATAATACTGCATATCCTCGTATACGAATTTATTAACCTTCGTAACTTCGGTTTCTTCTTCTTCCGGCGCGACAATCTCTTCTACACGATTGTATTCTTCGCCACACGAAACGGCGAACCATGCAAAACCGGCACACAACAGCCAAAACGGATTCAATACTTTTATTTTCATAAATCTTAATGTTATAATTATCACTCATGATGATACGGTTCTTTCCGCAGAATGGTCATCGCCCTGTACAGCTGTTCCGCGAAAAACGGACGAATCATCTGGTGCGAGAAAGTCATTTTACTCAAGGAGATGCGTTCCGGCACAGCGTCATACACCTCGCTACTGAACCCGTATGGCCCGCCCGCAACGAATACAAGACGGCGGGAAACGATTTGCATCTTCTTTTCAATATACGACGCAAACTGCACGGACGTGTACTCTTTTCCCTTTTCGTCCAGCAGCACGCAATTGTCGCCCGCCTGCAACGCTTTCAGGATATATTCGCCTTCGCGCGCTTTTTGCTGCATTTCCGTCAGACGTTTTCCTTTCCTTACGTCGGGAATCACTTCCGTTTCGAACGGGATGTAACGGGTCAACCGTTCCTCGTACGTCTTAAGCGCCTCATCCCAATAACCCGTATCTGTCTTGCCTATAACCAAAAACGTTATCTTCATCGTCCGTCAAATATATGTCCTGCATTCCGGACATCTTCTCATGTCGCTGCAAATATAAAACTTTTTTTTGTACGAACTCATCTATTTAATATTTTAAATAACCCGACTTCGAAAAAAATAACTACCTTTGTATGACAATATAATATAACGAGAGGAGAATAACGATAATGAAAAAATATGTACTTGTACTCGCACTTATGTCTGTTTCAGGCTTGTATGCTGCCGACATCACGATAATATCAAACGCATTCGCATCCGGCAGCATGGTTTCGCTTGCCGCAAACATGGATACCGAAATCGACTTCGCCCTGCAGGGCAAAGCGCAAAAAATGAATGGCGCCCAGGCGATCGCACAGTTGACCCGTTTTGTCGAAACCAACAAGCCGGCAGGATTTACGGTTGCGCATCATGCCGACAAGAAAGAAACGGGTTTTCTGGTCGGAAAACTCGCTACCGACAATGGTGAATTTCGCGTAAATGTCACCTATGCAGTTAAAAATGATAAGATAATAATTCAATCCATCCGTATCGAATGAAAACAGCAGACCGGTTGATCGACGAACTGATTACGCTTGCATTTGCCGAAGATGTCGGCGACGGCGACCATACGACCCTGTGTTGCATCCCTCCGTCGGCAAAGGGGAAAAGCCGGCTGATCATCAAGGAAGACGGCATTCTGGCCGGTATCGAGATGGCGATGCGCATCTTCCGGTATTTCGATTCCGCTCTGGCGGTCGACGTGTTTATTCGCGACGGCTCGGAAGTGAAAAAGGGCGACATAGCCTTTACCGTCGAAGGCAGCATACGGTCGCTGCTGCAAACCGAACGTCTCGTGTTGAACGTGATGCAGCGTATGAGCGGCATCGCCACGACCACCCGTCGCTACGTGAAAGCCCTCGAAGGAACGCATACGCGCGTGCTCGATACCCGCAAGACAACACCCGGCATGCGCATCGTCGAAAAAGAAGCTGTGCGCATCGGCGGAGGCGTCAACCACCGCATCGGACTTTTCGACATGATTCTGCTGAAAGACAATCATGTCGACTTTGCAGGAGGCATCGAACAGGCCATCACACACGCTAAATCGTATCTGAAGGAAAAGGGGAAAAACTTGAAAATAGAAATCGAAGTCCGCAACCTCGACGAGTTGGACGAAGCGCTGCGCGTTGGTGGCATAGACCGCATCATGCTCGACAACTTCAATCTCGCCGACACGAAGGAAGCCGTGCGCCGCATCGCAGGACGTTTCGAGACCGAGTCGTCCGGCGGCATCACCTTCGACACTCTGCGCAGCTACGCCGAATGTGGTGTTGATTTCATTTCCGCAGGCGCGCTGACCCATTCCGTCAAAAGCCTCGACATGAGTTTGAAGGCGGTGAAAATACCGTAATTCAGGGATTCAAAAAATCGAGGGTTTTCGATGCTCCGATTTTCAAGGCATATCAATGTTGATGAGTCGAAAAGAAAATCCAGCCTTTATTTGTCGCAATCGCCCGATCGCAGTCATGTTCTCCTTCATTGTGGGATACATGAATGTAACCTTGTCTGACCGGCAGATATTCAAATAAATCGTTTAATTCTAATGCGGAAATCTGGTTTTCGCAACAGTCCAGCATTGTTAAGTTTCCACATCCTTCCATATCCAGTGAAGAAAATACTATGACGCGACTCACGAGTTGGTAATGACGCGACTCGTGATATTACCATGTCGCGCGTGCGGCAATACCAACCCGCGTGCAGTGTCATTACCAACTCGTGAACAGCGTCATTATGTCATATAATCACGTAAAATCTAAAAGCCTGTTTCAACAATAAAACGACCTCGGCAGCAACAGTTTTTATCTTTTCACCGTTTCTCCGTGGTAAAAAAAAGGCCGTCCGAAACCGGACGGCCTTTTTCATTTCTCAGGCGTATTGTCTGGCAGACAGACGTCTGTTTTTAACGGTTTTACCGCAGCACAATCACCTTGTACGACTTTCCGCCGAGCACGACGGTATAATAGCCGGGCGGCAGCAGTTCAACCGTTTCGCCGGCATCGACGGACAGCATCCTGTAAAGTCCGCCGCTCAGCGTGTAGACCGGCACCGCGGCTGCACTTCCCGTGCGGACATGCAACTGTCTGCCGGAAACCCATACGTTCGATACTTCCTCAGGCGTTTCGCTGGCGGCCACGCCGGAAAGCGAGACGGAGATGTTCAGCGCCTCGTTGATGTATATGAGGGTCACGGTGATACTGCCGTCTGCGTTTTTGTCCGTCAGGATTCCTTCGCTGTCGCGCAGCGGTATTCCCGTCGACACCGTCAGGCTGTCCAGGCTGTATCCCGGCTTTGGCCATACGGTAAATGAGAAGCTGTCTCTGCTTCGCACGAAGAACGGGTCTTCCGTGATGGCGGCCGGGGATACGGTCAGCCTGTCGTCAATCAGCACGGTCAGCTGACGCAGGATGGTGGGATATGCCGGCACTCCGGTCGTGAAGGAGAACACTCTCGGCGCCATCACATTGCCTGCCTCGTCCAGATAACCGGCTATGCGAACGGTATAGGTTGTTTCGTCGGCAAGATGTGCGTGTTCGAAGTTTACCGTACTCGAACTGATCCACTCGATGTCTTCCACGGGGATGTATCCGAAATCCTCAAGCCATATTGTTCCCGGCGTAGAGGTATCCAGAGGTTCGTCGAAGGTAAAGGCGACATCGCCCACTGCCGGGGCATTGGTTGTCGGGACGGACACGTTGATGATTTCCGGCGGGATGTTGTCGACGAAGAGGATGCCGGAAGGACTTCCTCCCAGGGGCGTAATGCCGGCGCCTGCAGCGTTCGGATTCGCGGCCTTGTCATAAACGGCTCCTTCTTCCAGCGCGAGCGTGACGTATGTATTGCTCGGCGTGTTGGGAGCCACTTTTACGGACAGCAGATATTCGGTAAAGCCACCCGACACTTCCGGCCCGCCCAGCATCTCGACGACCGTCAGTCCCGTCAGCACGAGTCTGCCGGCATTCAGGGTGCCTGTTTCCTCGTCGATGGTGATTTTCACCGTGAACGGGTCAAAATGGACTTCCGTGATGGCTGGCACGGCGTCAATGCGCGTCACGACCGGTTTGCGCGTATCGTAGTTGACACTGACGGTATTGGACGGGTCGAGCGTGTTGCCGTATTCGTCGAGAACGGATGACGGCGGGTTCAGCGAAATGGCCGTCGTATTGTCTTTGTTGACAAGCGGTGTGAGCGCCAGGACGTAGTTCTTTCCGCCGCCCGTCAGCACGGGAGCGGCGAAGTCGGATGTGCTGTAGGTGAAGTCCGCTGCCGTCAGTCCCGTTACCGTTCTGCTGAAGCTGACGTTTACGGTAAACGGTCCGTTTTCGTATGTCGGTCCCGTGTAGCTCAGCACGCCGGCTATCCGGTCTGTCGCGTCGCGATAATCCACATCCAGTTCGGCGTCGATATTTCCATTACCTGCATTATCCGTAACCGCATTTTCGAGGATGGATATATTGATGATTCCCGAAGAAGAACCGGCGGTATTGACGACAAACGTAAATACATCTCCATTACCGCTTGCCGGCGACAGCGAACCCGTTTGGATAGCGCCGTTTATTATGTTTATTTCGCTTTCGGCAAGTCCGGATACCTGTTTGGTAAAGGTGGCCGTTACCGTGAAATTGCCATTAACGGTCAGGTCGGGCGTTGTCAATGAAACCAGAGGGTTGGTACTGTTAAATTCAACTACTCCGTCAATACTTGTCGTCGAGGGCGTATTGGGATTGCCTGCCACATCCTTACCTGCCGCTGCCTGTACCGAAATGATAATAATATCATCATCCACAAGTCCGGCATTGGGCGTTACCGATACCTGATATTCGGTATAACGTCCGTCTACGGGTGTTCCGACTGGAGTCAAGCCGCTGACGGTTGCGTTCGCAGCGACAAATTTTGTAATATCCATGTCTCCTACCGGTTCGGAGAAGGTAACATTCACCGTAAATGGCGTCGCGTTCGTTACTGTGCGTTCGGGAAGGATGCCGGTTACCGTCGGCGGCACCAGATCCACTCTGTAGACCTTCACTCCGCTGTCTTCCACCTGTCCCCTGATGCCGGTATAGTTGTTCGTATTGATTTCATAGAAGACGTAATAGTCACCGAGCGTACCGTCCGGGAAGGTGTGCGTAGCCGTGGATGTGCCCGCGCCGGCTGTAGTCCAGGCAGGATCGCCGTCCGCCGGACGCACGTTGCTCGCTACTACCGCATATTTCCAGTCCTTCAGCTGGTCACCGGCTGTAAGCGTGGAAGCCGTCAGTGTGACCGAGTTCTGCGTCATTACGTTCAGGCCCGGCGCCGGATTGCCCGTTACGGTGGCTTCCGTGCCGGAACCCGCCGCGGCGACCACCTTCTGCTGTACGAGCACGGCGCTGCCGTTCAGCGGCGAACCGCTGGCAGGCGTGGCTGTTACCATCACCTTCGTTTCGGAACCCGACGGACCGCCTGCATAGCTGCCTGCGTTTTTGCCGGTTTGCAGATAGACGTAGAATGTGGACGTACCGCCCGGAGCCAGTCCCGCCACTATTGAGGGGGCAGTGTTTGCAAAGTGAGCGCCGTCGGGACCGGCAAAGCTGACGGTCAGGCTGTTCAGCGGCTGTGCGCCGTTGTTTGTCACCGTAATGTTCTGACGGCGACCGGCCAGCTGCGCATCTCCCGTCGAATAGCCGAATGTCAGGTCGCTTACGCTTGTGGTGTTATTGACGACGGTCACGATATACGACATGGCCGGTTCGATCTGTACGGCGCATGTTTTGCCCGTCGACGTTTCCGGGCCGTTGAACGTCATGTACAGTGTAAAAGTGTGCGTGAGCGTGGTGCTGCCCGTATTGGACGGAACGGGTACATCGGGAACGGTCACCTGATCCCTGTCGCCGATGACGACAAAGCCGGAAGTAATCGGCCCGCTGTCATAGCCGGTGGAGGCGCAACTCACACGCAGTGAAAGCAGTTCGGCGTCGGCATTCAGTTTCAACCCCTTGCCTTTGATTGTCAGAGTCGTCGTGCCGCCTTCGTCGGAGAACATGTTCGGACTGGCACTGATGCCCGCGTCGATATCCGTAAAGTCGGGTTCGGCAATCATGAAGGTTGCCGAGCCGGCGTCGTTGCCGTTCTGCAGCAGGTTGAAGAGTTTGTTCGCAGCCAGCCCGACGGTATAGTTCGTCGAATTCAGCAGGTCGACGGAGAAGGCAAAGGTAATGATTCCCTTTGCCGAGGCTCCCGTGCCGCTCTTTGTATACGTGGCCGTGTAGCCCGATGTCAGCGCCGTGCCGCCTTCGGGCGTAACGGTGAACAGCGATGCCAGGTTCGTGCCGCTGATGATGGCCGTGCCGCCTGCGGTCTGAAACAGGTCGGTATTGCCGTTGGAGGCGAAATCGCCCGGTACGGCTTCCACGGTAAAGGAGGGTCTCAGCGTCGAGTATGCCGTCGCCACATCGAATGAGACGGCCGGTTTTGTCGCATTGGAGTACGTAACCGTGACCGTGTTGGACACCGGACTGCTGTTGCCTGCCACGTCCGTCACGGCACCGGCCTTGAGCCTGACGGTGAAGGTCTCGCCGCTGTACAGGGTACTGGATGGTGTCAGTACTGCCGTGAAGTTTTTGTCTCCGCTGGATGGCACGACGGCGATGCTGCCGACAGTTGCCTTTCCGGCAGTGATTTCAAAGTCGGAGGCGGTCAGATCCGTGCCGGGATTTTTGATGGCTTCGTTGAAGGTCAGCGTGACCGGGACGCCTGCATTGCTGCTGATGGTTTTCGTGGAGGCGCTGCCGTCTACCGCAAGCGAAACGTCCGGCGCGGTGGTGTCGATGATATACGGACCGAATCCGCCGTATGTGGCCGGAGGCGGTCCCGTCACGGTCAGGCTGTGAGCAAAGACTACACCCGATACCACATACCAGTGGATGTAGTACGTGCCTTCCGGCTTGCCGCTGAACGGTGCCGTGGTTGTGGCCGTGACGCCGTCAGAGGTCGGAATATTCAGGTTCGGCCAGGTGGAGGTCGGGTTGGCGGCGATAGCTGTGGCGTAGTTCGGATCCGTCGTAATCAGATATTTGGCTGTCACGTCGGACGGGTCGTAGGGTAAGGACAGTCCCGAATGGCTGATGTTCAGGCTGAGCACGACGCTGGCGCTCGAACTGTTGGTTGTTAATGTGGCGGGACTGGCCGTCACCCTGATATTGTCGTTCGTAGAAGAATCGTCCTTTACGATGCGCTGCGTGACGACCTGGCGGATGTATCCCGTCGGGGCGCTGTCCCACGTGCCGCTGAAGCGGAGCACGTCCTGATAGATGCCGATGGCTTTGCCGGTCTTGACGGGCACCTGTATGTAGAACACCTTGCCGTTGCTCAGCGTAGCCGGCGCGGAAATCGGCGTCGTGCCGTCGGCGTCGAAGAAGTTCAGCCCGGTGAAGTCGGATGCCAAGCCGCCCTGCAGTTCATAAACCACACCCGTCATGGGTTTGCTGTCGGTATAGGTTATCTTCAGCCTGTAGGCGTTGGCCGATGCCTGTGCGGACGAATAGCCGGGTTCCATCGGAATGGCGGGTGAAATCTCAAACGACATGCCTACGCTCAGCAGGGGAAGTATGACATTGGTCGCTGCGCTTACTGTTACCCGTTTAGGTAGATATGGTCGTCCGAATGTAGCCGGTTGCGAACTGCTGGCATCGGTAAAGAACGTGACGGATTGCACAAGCGTACCGTTTATTTTATATATTCCGTCGGTCGCACTTGTCGTGCCGAATTTTACGGTAGATAGATCGTAGGGGATATCAAGAGCACTGAAAATCGTCGTGATGGATGTCGTTTCCGTAAGGTCTGCATAGATGGTAGCATTTTTTTCGTAATCTTCCGTATATATGGTAATCAGCGGACTTTCGGGGTCTCCTATATAAGTGGTGTTATATGCTCCGGCAAGTCCTTTTTTACCGCCTTGTTGTGTAGTCGCCGTAATTTGGCAGGGAGGAAAGGCTACAATCGTACTTCCTTGCGTATAGGTACCGTCATTGCCTGAACCATTGGGACAACCGGTACCGATTCCCGCCGCGTGAGTGCCTCCGGAGCAGGATATTACGCCTCCGTAAAGCACGATGATGCCGTTGTAGTAATTTGTATAACCGCCACCGATGCCTGCTCCGTGACCGCCGCGTGTATCACATTCAAAAGTACCACTGGAAATAATAATATTACCCCCGGAAGTGAGTCTATTAGTCGCATAAACAGAACCATCCGCCCTATAAGCTGTGGCGTGGCCATTTGCTGCCCCGGCCGAAGATCCATCATTATAATCTGCTCCGATAGCCGCTCCGGAGGAGGTAGACTTGCAGTATAAACTCCCACTGCTGTTATCCGTCGGGTCGATGGCGCTAAAACTTACCATAGCGCCTTGTTCCACTGCAAAAGCAGCCAGGCTACCACTTGTCGTAATCAAGGTGTTGCTTCCTTTTAAAATAACCTTTACTTTAGTTACAGGGTTACGGTTGTCACATTCATCTTCGCCTCTGACTCTGATAGTAGAAGCGCTGCTGCGTTGGATATTCACATTGTCCAATGTGATAGTACCCTGATAGCCCTTCTGAATTTCAATCGAATAAGACGTTGTTGTACCGCTAATGACGTAATCATCCGTACTTGTGCCCGAAATAGTCAGGTTTCCGGAACTGATGTTATGGGTCACGATGCCCGCTTGCGCCGGCATAAACCCGAACAGAAACATTGCGCACAATGTTTGCAAAAAACGAATTGTAATTTTTTTATTCATAAATCATAAGTTTTGTATTGTATGTTAATTGATTAAATAAATTTCCGATCTTTGTTAATAAATATAGTGAGGGCAAAAATGAAGTTCTGACGCCTCCTCGTGCCGGCGTGAATCCGAACGGCAAGATTGTGCGTAATACCTGTTTGGAATGATATGTAAATAACTCATTCATCAGCGTTTGCCTTAATTTAATATACAATTTTTCATTGGGTCTAAAATTATTTGCGCTGCAAACATAAGCATAGTTTTTTTATTGTGCAATAAAATTGACAAAAAAAATAATTGTTTTGTATGAAAAACGCCTGTTTATGTACAAAAAAAGGTATTTGCAATATAAATTCAATCTGAAGTCTGTTTTTAATCCGGCAAATCCGAAACGTTTACTTCATGTCTTTATCTATATATAATTTGTTTGTAATCAATATAATATAAGCAATATCGCTCTCTGGAACCGGTACAGTAACGAAAGTCTTTACGTGCCGTCCTGCATAAATATAAATATATATTATTATAAAGACGGATTGCTTGATATTTTTATAAAAAACAACGCAAATGTTCAGAGGTTAAAGAATTAAAATCAAAGCCCCTGGAGAGGTTCGGCAGCGTGGCGATTTCCACCGGCTTCAGTTCTTTCAGAGAGGCCATGGTGAAAATTTCACAAACAGTCTACAATCCGTTCGAGGTGAATACCGTGCGAGCCTTTTATCAGGATATGACAGTCTTTTAGCGGATGATTTGCCAGATGATTTTTCAGCGCGCCGGCATCGGGAAAACATGGGAAAATCTCTCCTGCGGCAGCAAAATGGTTACCACAAAGAAACACACTGTCGAATGTGTACGCCTTCAGTTTCTCCACAATCGCGGCATGAAGGCGCAGGCTTTCCGCGCCAAGTTCGAGCATGTCTCCAAGAATTACGACTTTAGGCGCGACCGGCAAGGATACGAAATTTTTCAAAGCCGCATCCATGCTGCTCGGATTGGCATTATAGGCATCGATAATAAGCGTGTTGTGCACCGTTTTTTTCCATTGCGAGCGGTTATTGGACGGCTCATATCCGGCGATGGCACGATTGATTGCCTCGGCAGGTACATTGAAATAGCATCCGACAGCTATGGCTGCCAGTACGTTATATAAATTATAGTTGCCTGCCAGACGTGTCGCTATCTGGTGCGTATGGCCTTTTTGCCGCTTCCATTCGAGGCTGAGAAAAGGATGGCAGCCGGTTGCCCTGCCGGAGACAAACGCATCATCGCTTTCACCATAAGAGATTTGTTCAAGTCCGCAGGCTATTTTTTGCAGATATTCGTTTTCTTTGTGTATAAAAACTTTGCCGTTCGTATGTCGCAAATAGTCGTACAGTTCGCCTTTTGCGCGGAGCACACCGTCGAACGAACCGAATCCTTCCAGATGCGCATATCCGACGTTCGTGATGATGCCATAGTCGGGGCGAGCCATTTCGGCCAGCGCTCGTATTTCGTCCGGATGGTTTGCGCCCATTTCCACTACGGCCATCTCGTGGTCGTGCGTCAGGCGAAGCAGCGTAAGCGGGACGCCGATATGATTGTTCAGGTTGCCTTGCGTGTAAAGCAAACGGTATGAGGCGGATAATACGGAAGCTGCCAGTTCTTTCGTCGTTGTTTTCCCGTTTGTTCCCGTGATGCCGATGACAGGCGTTCCTAAAACAGTCCGGTGGTGGCAGGCCAACTGTTGCAATGTCTGTAAAACATTTTCGGTCAGTATCATGCGTTCATCCGTTTTCATTTCGGGATCGTCTATCACGGCATACGCCGCGCCGGCATCCAGAGCGTTCGCGGCAAAACGATTGCCGTCAAAAGACTCGCCTTTCAACGCGAAAAAGACGGCTCCCGGCGGACAATTACGGCTGTCGGTCGTCGCAACCGGGTGTTTCTGATAGATTTGATACAGTTCGGAGATACTCATGAATTGATTCTGAAATAAAAAACGACAACAAAAATAATGGATATTGTAGAAATTCTTTACATTTGTGGAAAAATATTACGCATCAAATGCGCGTTAATGAAGTGGAGAAAGTAACTAAATCGCTGAATATAAAAGGATACCTGCATGCGTTAGATAAGCCGGCAGTGATGGGAATCCTGAACGTAACGCCCGATTCGTTTTACGGCCTGAGCCGGAAGCAGTCTGATGCAGCGATACATCAGCGTATTGCCGAGATTCTGGACGAAGGCGGGACGATAGTCGATGTGGGCGGATATTCGTCGCGTCCCGATGCCGCCGACGTATCCGAGGCGGAGGAAATGCAGCGGCTGATACCTGCATTATCCTGTCTGAAAGATTATTATCCCGACGCAATTGTGTCTGTCGATACTTTCCGGGCGGAAATTGCGCGGCGGGCGGTCGAGGAATACGGTGCCGCCATCATCAACGACATTTCAGGTGGCGAAACAGACGGCCGGATGTTCGAGGTCGCCGCCGCTCTGCGCGTACCTTATATATTAATGCACATGCGCGGGACGCCCAAAACGATGCAGCAGCAGACAGATTATGCGGATATGAGGGAAGAAATCATGCTTTATTTTGCGGAAAAATTGCGGACTTTGCAACTGCTGGGCGTGAACGACATCATCCTCGATCCGGGATTCGGTTTCAGTAAAACGCTGGAACAGAATTATGAACTGATGCGTGCACTGAACGAGTTCACCGTGTTCGGGCGTCCTCTTTTAGCAGGCATTTCGCGCAAAAGCATGATATATAAATTCTTAAATAACACTCCCGACGAATGTCTGAACGGAACCACGGTGCTGAATACGTTTGCTCTTCTGAACGGGGCAGATATTCTGCGTGTACACGACGTGAAGGCGGCTGTCGAAGCGATAAAAATAATTGATAAACTGAAAAACAGATAGATATGTTTGTATCATTTGGAATTAAGGATATGATAGATATCCTGCTGGTAGCATTTTTTCTCTATCAGGTGTACAAGCTGATGAAGAGTTCGGGAACGCTTGCCATTTTCGGAGGCGTCGTTTCCGTCATTGTCGTATGGCTGCTTGTGTCGCAGGTGCTGGAGATGCGGCTGATGGGTACGATTTTCGACAAGTTTATCAGTGTCGGCTTCCTGGTTATAGTCATTCTCTTTCAGGATGATATACGCCGTTTTCTGGTGGCGTTGGGATCAAACCGGGGATGGAAATTCATCGTCAAACTCTTTTCGCGGAAAGACGAAAACGCGGGAGATAAAGACCGGTACATTGCGCCGGTCGTCCTGGCCTGCCTGAACATGTCGCGCAAAAAGACCGGAGCGCTGATCGTCGTTCGGAAAGAAATGGATTTGTCGGCCTACATCCACACAGGCGAAATGTTTACTGCCGAAGTGAATGCCCGCCTTATCGAAAACATTTTCTTCAAAAACAGTCCCCTGCACGACGGCGCAATGATTATTGCCGACAACGAAATCAAAGCCGTGGGATGTATCCTGCCCGTAGCGCAAAACGCGAATATATCGAAAGATATGGGACTGCGTCATCGCGCCGGACTGGGCATGTCCAAAGAAACCGACGCGACAATCATCATCGTCTCGGAAGAACGCGGCACCATTGCCGTCGCACAAAACGGCAAACTTATCGCCCCGCTCTCCGCCGAAGAACTTCAGCAAATCCTCTTGGAAGAAAAAAACGTCGAATAGTTAAATAACACCAAAAACAGCAGATAAAACAAAAATTGTCTGCTGAAATTGCAATGTCTATGTTACAATTTTGATAAATTTGTAGCACAATTAAGATGCGGCAGAGAGGCAATCACGGAATTGTTTCCGAAAACATCTGATTACAAATAAAATAATATATAACGATGACAGATTTGATTCAAAAAATGATTGACCGGGCAAAAGCAGACAGACAACGAATCGTCCTGCCCGAAGGAACGGAAGAACGGACGCTGAAAGCTGCCGACCGTTTGATTGCGGATAAAGCGGCAGACATTATTCTGTTGGGCGATCCGGAAGAAATAAAACAGTTAGCCTGCGGTTTCGGGCTTGCACACATACACGGCGCAACCGTTGTCGATCCGAAAAATCATGCAAGGAAACAGTCCTACGCCGACTTGCTGTACCGACTGCGCCAGGCCAAGGGGATGACGCCCGAAAAAGCCGCCGTGCTGGTAGAAGATCCGCTGTACCTCGGCTGTCTGATGATAAAGGCAGGCGATGCCGACGGCGAAATTGCCGGCGCGCAGAATTTCACGGGCGACGTGCTCCGTCCCGCCCTGCAGATTATCAGGACAGAGCCTGGTATCAAGTGTGTATCAGGCGCATTCCTGATGTTTCTGAAAGATGCCGCGTATGGTGACAACGGCGTGCTGGTGTTTGCCGACTGTGCCGTGACGCCCAACCCTACGGCACAGGAACTTGCGCAGATAGCCGTCTCGACGGCGCAGACAGCTCGCGTATTGCTGGGTCTGGAGCCGCGCGTCGCCATGCTCAGTTTCTCCACCAAGGGAAGCGCTGCCCACGATATGGTCGACAAGGTAGTGACAGCGACAAAACTGGCCGGAGAAATGTATCCCGGTTTGCTGCTCGACGGCGAATTGCAGGCCGACGCCGCACTGGTGCCAGGCGTGGGAGCAACAAAAGCGCCGGGAAGTCCGGTGGCTGGCAGAGCCAATATACTGATATTCCCGACGCTCGAAGCGGGAAATATCGGCTACAAATTAGTGCAGCGCCTTGGCGGAGCTGAAGCGATAGGGCCTGTCCTGCAGGGAATAGCGGCTCCCGTGAACGACCTCTCGCGCGGATGTTCGGTCAACGACATTTATCAGATGGCAGTGATTGCTTCCGTCCAGTCTATCGGACTGAAGCAGAAAAATATTTATTAAAACAAAGACAGTGAAAATATTAGTTTTAAACTGCGGAAGCAGTTCAATCAAATACAAGCTCTTCGATATGGCATCGGGAGACGTAATGGCGCAGGGCGGAATCGAAAGGGTCGGACTGGACGGTTCGTTCCTGAAACTGACCGATGCGAACGGAGAAAAAGTGATCCTCAAAAAAGACATCCCCGGGCACGAACAGGGAATCGGTTTTGTACTGGACGTATTGATGGATGCCCGCTACGGGTGCATCAAGTCGTTCGACGAAATAGACGCGGTGGGACATCGCGTCGTACACGGCGGCGAAAAATTTGCCTCCAGCATATTGATAACCGGCGAAGTCGTTGCAAAGGTCGAAGAATGTTCCGAACTGGCGCAACTGCATAATCCGGCCAACCTCAAGGGCATCTGCGCCATCCGTAAAATCATGCCTCTGTTGCCGCAGGTCGCCGTTTTCGACACGGCTTTCCACCAGACGATGCCGGATTATGCCTATATTTACGGTTTGCCGTACGAACTGTATGTCAAGTACGGCGTGCGGCGCTACGGTTTCCACGGCACCAGCCACCGCTACGTGTCGCAGCGCGCCTGCGAAATCCTCGGCGTGCCGTACGAAAAGCAACGCATCATCACGGCGCACGTGGGTAACGGCGGTTCCCTCACCGCCATCAAGGATGGAAAATCCATCGATACCACGATGGGACTGACGCCGGTAGAAGGCATCCTGATGGGGACGCGCTGCGGCGACGTCGATGCCGGCGCTGTTTCGTTCATCATGAAAAAAGAAGGACTGGATGCCGACGGACTGTCCGACCTTGTCAACAAGCGCAGCGGCGTACTGGGCATTTCGGGCGTCTCGTCGGATATGCGCGAAATAGAAAAAGCCTGCCATGAAGGCCACGAGCGCGCCATCCTCGCCATGAAGATATATACCTATCGAATCAAGAAATACATCGGATCGTTTGCTGCGGCGCTGGGCGGAGTGGATATTCTGGTATTTACCGGCGGAGTGGGCGAAAACCAGTGCTCGATGCGGGCGGACGTTTGCCGGGGACTGGAGTTTATGGGTATCCGCCTGGACGAAAGTAAAAACGGTGTACGCGGACAGGAGGCGATTCTCAGCGCGCCGGACAGCAGGACAACAGTGATGGTTGTCCCTACCGACGAGGAATATATGATTGCATTCGATACGCAAACCATTTTGAAAAAATAAAGATTCGCAAAGCCGCATAGCTGTCCGGCATCCCCCGTGGCAAACGGTGCATCCAACGAAGCAAGCAGCGCGTCCAACGGAGTGAATGGTGCATCCAACGAAGCAAGTTAAGAAAAGACAGGGCTGCTTCAGGTTGAAACCTTTGAATTATATCATTACTTTTGTGGAAATTTCCATAGTTAAAACAACAATCAAAAAAAGAAAGCAATGAAAAAAGTAATATTGAGTTACATCCTTTGCATGGCTACGTGGCCGTACACTTTTGCCCAGCCGGAGCCGACACCGGCTGATTTGGCCGATCCGTTGATCAACACGGCGGAATGTAGGTTTGACTTTTTCGCCTCGGCAACCGTACCGTTCGGGATGGTTGCGCTCAGTCCCGACACGAAGCACGGCGATTTGTGGAAGTCGGGTTATCAGTGGGGCAACAGTCATATCCTCAATTTTTCGCACGTACACAATGCACAGACTGCCGGTATCCCTGTCATGCCGGTCACGGGCGCCTGCAAAGGGCATCTGGGACCGGAGGCCAACAAATCGCGATTCAGTCATGCAGACGAAATCGCCAGACCCGGCTATCACAAGGTCTATCTTGAAGACAATCGCATCACGGCTGAACTGACGGCGACCTGCCGGGTAGGGATGCACCGCTATACTTTCCCCGAAGCACGGGAGGTACACCTCCTGTTTGACCTCGGCGCCGCACTCGGCCCGGTAAAGATGGACTATGCTTACGTCAGGCAGACCGGCCCGAACGAAATAGAGGGATACTCCATCCAGGCGCCGACGTTTCGCCGGAAGAAGCCGGTCGCCGTCTATTTTGTGGCGCAGGTCAGCAGGCCATTCGAACGTTTTGCCGGATGGCAGATTCCCGAATCCGGGCAGGCAGGCGACTTCGTCGAACCCGAAAACGGTATCATCCGGGGAAAAGGCTGCGGCGCCTACCTCACCTACCGCCATCTGAAAGCCGGCGATACGTTGCTGTTGAAAGTCGCCCTTTCCTACGTCAGCATCCCGAACGCACGACGGAACCTCTCGGCCGAACTGCCGCACTGGGAGTTTGACCGGGTGGCCGACGACGCACGCGACGCATGGAACGACTACCTGGGGCGCTTCCGCATCGAAGGAGGCACGCACGAACAGCAGGTCAAATTCTACACCGACCTGATGCACACGGCTATCGGGAAACGCATCGCGCACGATACAGACGGTTCATACACGGATTGTACCGGCCTGCTCCCGGTTGTCAGGCAGTTGCCCATGTCCGGCGACAAACCTGCATACGCTTTCCTGGAAGGGGACGGGCTGTGGGGCAGCCAGTGGAACCTGAACATCCTCTGGTCGCTCGTCTATCCTGAATACGGGAATTGGATGGCGGAAACGTTCCTTGAATACTACCGCAACGCCGGCATGATGGCGCGCTGTTCGTGGGGAGGCAACTATTCGTACGTCATGGTGGGAGACCATTCCACGCCCCTGCTGGCCGCGCTTATCGCCACCGGCAGGGCGCGCTTCGACCGGGAACTGGCCTATACCGCAGCACGTAAGAATGCTTTCCCCGGAGGTATCCGCGACCGCGCGGGTTACGAAGCGGGGGAAAATCCCTCCGGTGGCGGGATAGACTGGTACATTGAATACGGCTACGTGCCGGTAGAAATCAAGGATCGTGGCGACGGCTTTCACCGGGGCGGCACGGCCATGACGCTGGAGTATGCTTACCAGGACTGGTGTATTGCCCAAATGGCCAAACAACTGGGTAAGACAGACGATGCAGCCCTTTTCGCCGCACGTGCGGAAAACTGGCGGAACGTGTTCGACCCCGTTAGCGGATGGATGCGTCCGCGCCTGAAAGCGGGCGGATGGCTGGAGCCTTTTTCGCCTGTCGCCGAGGGGAACGACTTCAATACCGTGGGATTTATCGAAGGTAATTCCGCCACCTATAGTTTTTATGTACCCCAGAATATCCCCGGGCTGATAGAAGCGATGGGCGGCAGCAGGAAGTTTGCCGAAAAACTGAACGCCGGCTTTGAAAAGGCAAAACCTTTTCGCTTCGTCACGCCCCACGGCGAGCACGGCAAGGGATGGGTGGACTACGAGAACCAGCCTTCGTGCGAGATGGCTCACCTTTTCAGCCACGCCGGGATGCCCTGGCTGACGCAGTATTGGGTGCGACAGGTAAAGGACATCGCCTTCGGTGCCACAGACCCGTACGGTGGATACAACGGCGACGAAGACCAGGGTCAGATGGGAGCGTTGGGCGTGCTGATGGCAGCCGGCCTGTTCAACTTGCAGGGATGCGCCGCCGAAGAACCGATGCTGGAAATCACCAGTCCCGTTTTCGACCGGATGACGATCTCTTTTCCGGCGCCCGGAGATGCAACACGGCAAAACGTATTTGAGATCACCGTCAAAAGGCAGCGCCCCACGGACATCTACATCCGGCAGGTCCGGCTCAACGGCCGGCCACATCACGACTTCCGCTTTCCAGCCGCCGTATTTCTGGAAGGCGGGACGCTCGAAATCGAACTGGGAGCAACGCCTAATAAAAAATGGGGAAGGAAATGACGTGCGTTAATGCTTCAGCTCAACCCTGAAATCGTTTATCCTCGTCTCGTTTCTGTCGGCGTCCCGGATGACGAATAGGAGTCGCTTTCGTTCACTTCGCGGATGATCGCCCGGTCAAGTATGCTGGGCAGATTGGCGTCGTCGGGCATTGTGATTACGTCTCCGGACTGCACCGCATGTTTGAGTTCGTCAACCGTTCCGGCGAAACAGGCAATTTCTTCACCGGACAGTGCGGGTGAAATACGTTCTTTCCCGTTGAATCATTGTCGTCCGTTAGAAAACGAACCCAAAGCCTGCCGATAAGGAATGTCGTGTTGTAGAGGCATTTTTTTTCCTCCCGTCATTATATTCAATGCGAATATTTCGCATCTGCCTCAAACTATACCCCAAATTAAAGGAGAGGCCAAAATGTTTTTTAAACATGAGTTTATATCCCGCTCCCAATTCTTCATGCAATCCCGGATAGGAAATTTTCGTATTCAGCGAATAACCCAAATCATTGTAAAAGAACAGTTTCTTGTGCCTAAAAGGAGTCACATGTACGGAAGCATATATGGGAAAGGTTGTATAATGAGGATTTTCCAGCACATCCGTACCGAATCCTGCTCCAACAGCAATTAACTTGTCGATAGAATACATTCCTTTAATCAAAAGAGCATTCCCATACAAATCCTGTTTTGTTTTCCAAATAACGTTCTTTTCCAATAATCCCAATGAATGTTTGTATGTAAAATAAATGTTAAATTTAGATGCTTCCTGTGCAAAAACACTCTTTGCAAACAGGCATAACAATGCGATAATCCAGTATTTTTTCATTTTTGTCGTCATATTTAATTAGTAATTAATATTTTATGGGGACTTCTAAAAACTATTTTGTCTATATTTGATTTTTATAGGGAGTCGAAAATCCCCATTAAAACTCCGAATAAAAATCGTGGCAAAGATAGTGCAAAAAATAATACCATGGACATTTTTCGCTGAAAAAAATCTACCTGTCTGTATATTAGCGATATGGCTTTCACGAAATTTTTCAGGAAATTCTTAAAAACTTGTTCTTTTTAGTGAAAGAAGAATAATGCTTAGCACATCAAAACAGGCGAATGCTAAAAACAGAATAGAAAGTATACTAAAATTTTGCAGATTAAATAAATATTATTAATTTTACGGCGTAAAACGATAAGAAATAGTTGTAAGATATAATGATTTGCAGTTCGGGTTCTCCGTCCCTGTTTTCGATTTTCGAGTCGGACAGATAGCCATGCTGACCGTTTACCGCATAGACAGGACGCAGCACCTCGCCCTGTCCGCAACGAAGATGAGCAAACAGACGAATAAACCGGTTCATGATTTCGATTCTCTCGTCGGTATGGGAGTTGCCGCGCTTGTTTAACATTGTTATCAGCAGGGGGAAAGCAACACCGTCGTGTATCACGGCGATCGTCAGTACATTGATATTGGTTTCGCCGAACTTCCGGTTTGTTCTGTCCATAGCCGGGCGATAATTGTCCCGATGTAGTAAGAGACTGAAAATCAGATGAGCAATGATGTCGCCTGCAAGATTACAGGCAGCCATAAAGCGTTGCATGCGGCGCAGTGATGAATCCGATTGTGTAGCGCTTTCAAAGGCGCCTGCCAACTTTTGAAAACTTACGGTTTGAACTTTACAGAGTGCACAAATAAACAAGCCGAGAAACTTAATTCGGGCTTTGTTCATCTTTCCGTCGAAATTTTTGTTGAGAACTGAAATTAATTTTGTACCTTTGTCCCTGTCCTTTATAATTTTCTTTGCCTTTATAACCGCTTGAATATTAGTTGTAAAGGTACGAAAAATCAAGGACTTTCCCAAGAAATATATGTTATAAATAATTAAATGCCAAATGGTTACAGCGACAAAATATGATTTTTGTCATGTACTAAAATGTAGAATAGACAAATAACAAGGAAATGAAAAAACGCCTGCGTAAAAAATTACATAAAGGAGAATTCCAACAATACGGAATATCGCTCATGGTGCCTGTGAACGTTGAAAATATTGAACCCACGTTGAATTCGATTACGGATATTGCTAACCAATACAAAATTTTGTTTTGTGGTGGCGGATTAGGACAATTTATTCTTCCATCCGAAGAATA
>JAISXP010000025.1 GCA_031270465.1 Tannerella sp.
TATCACGGTCCGAAAGGCTACATCCGTTTTGCTCCCAAATGGAACGCCGCCGATTTCAAAGCGCCGTTCACAGCAGCGGAAGGGTGGGGGACTTATTCGCAGAAACAGTCAAACGGAGCGATGAAATGTATCCTCGAACCCAAATACGGACAGATACAGTTAAGCAGTTTTTCGGTGGACACGCCCAAAGGCCGGAAAGCCGGAATCGCCGCCGTATCGGTGAACAGTCAAACTATTCCGGTTGAATTAAAACAAAAGGATGAAAATGTTTTACTCACTTTCCAGCGCCGTGTCACCGTCAAAGACGGGGAAAAGCTGAGTATTCGGTTGGCAACAAAATAATCGACTTTTATATCTTATTTATTTTTCATCGCTATTCGACGGTGAGCGTCCCGGGGAACGAACGGATAAAATCTTGAACTGTTATCATTCCCCGATATTCGTACGTATGACGCCACCCGGCACCGTGACCGTATTTTCCTTTTGATTTCTGAAAATCACCATCTGCTGCGGTTTTGACAGGTCGGCGCCGGCGATGGCGCGGCGGAGGTCGTCGAGGCTGTTCACCGGTTTTCCGGCAAAGCCGAGGATGACGTCGTTCGACTTCAGATAGTCGCGCAATTCGTTGCCGTATGCACCGACGGATACTACATAAACACCTCTTTCGGAATCCATTCCCGTGGCGGAGCGTTCGCCAGGCGTTTTCAGGTTTTTGACCTGCACGGATTCCCATTCAAGTATTTCCGAGTCGGTTCTGTCGGCCGCAAAAACGGGAACCGGCATTTCCGGTTTTTCGGCAAGCGTTTTCAATCGATCGGAAACGACGCCGAAGCGGTTCATTTCAAAATTCTGAAAGCCCGTGCGAAACACATCCTCCGAACTGTCGGCAATGCGAAAATCGCCTGCCGCAGGATTGACAAATCTTATTTTCGACACGACGGAAAGCGTATCCGTTCCGTATTCCAGCGCCGTTCGATACGAAATGCTGTCGGTAAAGACGTTGCAGTCAATCAGCGCGCCCCGGTTTTCGTAGCCTATCGGTTTTTCGTAGGGCAGCATCACGATGTTGCGGATAAAGATGCCGCCGTTGTTTCTGAACCAGACATGACGGTAGAATGTATTGTTGATCAGAATATTGTTTTCCACCACACGATAGAACCCCTCGCGGAGTTTGAGGCCGCCGTTGAGGCAGAGGTTGTTGTAGATATGGTAATTGCTCGATCCGTCGTCGAGGTCGATGTCCCAGCCACGGTCGCAGCGGAAGCGGTTGTTACGGAGCACCGTCGTTTCGATGGCGTCGGCGAGTATCAGTTCCCGGTGAGCGGCAGTCAGCAGCAACGAGTCCATCACTTCGCGTGCGGGATGCCAGTAGCGGTCTCTGCCCCAGGAGTTGAACGAGCCGTGGTCGCCTGTTTCCCGGACGGTATCGAAGACGTCGTTAAATTCAAGTACATGCCCACCCCACGTGCCTTCGCTGATGTTGATTCCGGCTCGCGGCGTGTCGTAAATGCTGTTGTGGCTGACGGTAATCGCGCGGCACATCGAAAGTTCCACGCCGGCAATCTGCTTCTCGTAAAGCCCGATTTTATGAATCAGGTTGTCGTGCACGCGACAGTCGGCAGGATAATCATTGTTTTTCGGGCCTTTCGCTCTGTCGATTTCCGCCGCAGTCACAAATTCGCTGTATTCGAAGCTGGGCGAACGAACGGCGCCGGGGTCTCCCACAAAGCATACGGCGCTGGCGCCGATATTCGTCAGATGCGAACTGCTGATTTCGCAGTGGCGATTGTAGCGGCTGAAAAAGACTGCATTGCCGCCCAGATTGTAGATGTTGCAGTTTTTCAGTGCACAATGTTCCGCGCCTTCGAACAGTACGGCTGCTCCGCGGTATATCGTCCAGTCGGAACGGAGCAGGGGTTCGTATGTCTCCATAAATGTGCGGACAGTCTGCGTCAGGTCAAGGCCTTCGACGGTTATGTTGCGGACAGGGTTCGTTTCGCTTCCCCGGATTTCTATCAGATGCTTGAGTTGCGGACTTTCAAACAGAGCTTTCGTCACGTCTTCGTCCGGCAGGGGATGGTAGTAAAGCGTGGATTCGCCGGCATTGTAGAACCATTCGCCCGGCGCGTCGAGTTCTTCGAAAATGTTTTCTACCATCCGGTTTTCCCTGTGCAGTCCATACCGGCGGTTGTTCTGCCATCCGCCTTCCGTTTCGAGGTTGCCCTTTTTGTCTTTTCCCGCAATCCGGTAATGAAAATCGCCCCAGTCGCTGCGATGCATGGCGTGGAGGTATCCGCCGGCAGGATTTTTCCACCGTTTCACACGTTTGGGATCAGTAGCGTCGGCGGCCGTTCCGTTGAAGCGTATCGCCGTCGTATCGAAATCGGGATAGCGCGCCTGGTGGCGTATTTCGCCGTTGACAATCAGCATGTCCATCAGCGGATTTCCGCTGACTTTGGTTTTCAGGATACCATTTCTATGCGGTTCCCAGCGCAGTCCGGTCAGTTCGATGCTGCCCTTGAGAACGACTTTTTCGTCTCTGCAAGGCCGAACAGTCAACGACCTGTCATTGCCGCCATCCTGCGGGGTAAAGACTGCCGGTCGCTGAAGCCGGTAAACGCCTTCGCGCAGAAGAATGACGACATCGCCTCCGACCGGGCGGGCGGTTTCCTGCGCCTTTTCCAGCGTTCGGAAGGGCGACTGTTCGCTGCCGTCGCCTGAATCGCTTCCATGTGCGGAAGATACAAAATACAGCGTTTGAGCCTGCATGACACCGGCCGAAAGAAACAGCAGCAACAGCGCCGGCATAAAGAAAATTCTATTCATCTTCGAGGTTTATTGAGGTGGATATGGAGGATTCATCATTTGTCGCCGTCCGATTTTACTAACGGAAAAACGGTAAACGCTTCATCCGAGATCAGACAGTAAGGCATAAAAGAGTGAGATTCATCGCCCGGAATTACGAAGTGAAGCGGGCGTGAAGGATCGGGAATCAGTTTGTTTTCGGCAGGATGCGATCCGAGTATGTGCGGAATGTCTCCTTCGCCGGTTGCTGCCAAAAGGAGCGGCCCGTATTCCACTGCATAGCGCCTGTAGCCCGGCACCGTATCCAGTCCCTGATATGGAGAAAGACGCACGCCGGCCGGCAGCGTGAAGTCTATCCTGTCGCCGTCCTGCCATTTGCGCGACAGTTCGACGTAGCTGCCGGGCTTGCCTGTTGCAGACGGTTTGCCGTTGACGGATATTGCCACGCGCTGCGTAGCCCACGCGGGGATGCGTATCCGCAGATTCATGGTTACCGGAACCGGTGCGGATATTTTCAGGGCAACTTCGGGATTGAACGGAAAACGGCTTTCAAGCGACAGCTCGACAGGGTTTCTGTTTACTTCCCAGCGGATGGACGACGGTTCGTACAGGTTTATGTATAATCCGTCGGGAGCAATCGAATAGATGTATTCCGGCAGCGAACCGAGCAGACGCGTGCCCTGTCCTTCGCAGCAGGAATTGGAGGCTTTGCGAAAAAATTCCTTCCGTCCCTGCATCAGTGCGTGATAACGAATCATTCCGTCGCTCTGCTGGTTAGCCAGTAATACGTTGTAGATTGATTTCTCAATTTCGGCCATGTATTTTTCTTCGCCGGGATACAGTTGGTGGAGGCGCTGATTGAACTTTATCCAGAAAGCGCTGCCGCAGGTTTCGCCCGTATGTCCGTAGCCGGTCAGGTAATAGGAGCGGGGCGGATGGCTGCATTCGTGGGTTTTGTCGTAATGTTTCAATACCCGTTTGCCGTTTTCGATATCCCACTGGTTTTCACAGATGGCGATGCTTCCGCCCGTGTGCACCCAGTTGTCGCGCATCAGTTCCCATGCGCCGAGCATGGCATTCAGAAAGGCTTTGTCGCCGGTAGCAATGTAATGATCCAGATATGCTTCGAAACTTGCAATCAGATAGCTGTGCGGATTCTGCAGAGGATATTGCCAGATTGCCTCTTCGCGTCCGGCCGTCAGTTCGTCGATCCACCAGTCGCACACATAATATTTTTCCGCCGTCTGCAGGTCTTCCGGTTTCCCGACCGGAGACAGATAAGTGCGGGTGCTTGCGATATGTCCCTGATGACTGTTGTGTACCCAGTAAAGCAGTTTGGGCAGCATCAGTTCCCACGAATTGAACCAGTCGGCATGTCCGCGCAGCAGGCCGTCGGCTTTCGGATTGCCGGCAATCGCGGCGTCGATCAGTCCGTGCGTCAGCCAGGCGCGTGCATAGTTGGGTTCTTCGCTGCGCAGGCTGTCCGGATAAGGTTCGTAGGGAAGGATATAGCCGTCCGGCGTACGGCAGTCTTCTATTCCATCGATGATTTCGTCGAGACAGGCTCGCAGTTCCGCATGGTCGATCCACCGGAGCGTATTGCCTGCACCCATCAGGAAACGGCCGGCGCTCGACCCTCGCAACTCCGTATCCCAAAATCCCACCTGCGGTACGCTGTCCGGTTCGAACGGTTTTCCCGCTCTGATCCGGAAAGGGTGCAATATGTGATTGACGGAAAAAGAATTGAGCAGATACAAAATATTCCGTTCCATAGCCTGACCGAACAGTCCCTCGCCGGAAAGCACGACGCCGCCGGACGGTGCGACAGCCCCGAACGTCACGTGATGCCATCCGGCCGGATCGCTCGCCCGCATCCGGGGTTTATATGCTTCGGCCGGCAACGAATAGTCCAGACCGGCTGCAGTCGTGCCGCCCGACTTCCG
>JAISXP010000060.1 GCA_031270465.1 Tannerella sp.
AAATTTTCTTTTGCGCTCATAATCATAAAGTTTTAATTATAAAAATAATGTTCCAAATTAAAGAATGCCACGAAGGTACGGCTTTTTTTCTTATGTGCAAATTTTATTTTCTCCAATCTCTAAAATTTTGCGATTTGTTTTCATATTCCGGCAATCCGTCCGGACAGGTGCATCAATGCTGTGATGCGATAAAAAGTGCAGGGGTATAATCCACAGAAAAAATATCCGGCTGCCGGCTACGGCCGACCATGCACAAAACATGCACAAAACCCTGCCGCGCGCAGTATACATAGAATCATTGATTCCGGTCGCAATCCAGTCCGGATTCTTAGCAGAATCATTGATTCCGGTCGCAATCCAGCCCGGATTCTTGGCAGAATCATTGATTCCGGTCGCAGTGAAGCCTGGATTGCTATCTGCAGGGGCGAGCGTCTTTATTAACACTACAGGTTAACGTACAAAATCATCCTGCACAAAATGCAGCCGCCCGGCCGTCCAGCTGTCGATGGCGATTTCGATACGGTCTTCCGGCAGAGCGGACGAAAACGTCAGCCGTATTTCCCGTCTGTCGCCCGGCATGAGCGTGACGTAGTTGTCCGAATAGTGTACGGGCAGGATGCGGTCGCCCGTCTGTCGGTCGAATACTTTTATGCGGTTGAAAAACGAGATGTGGCCGGCGGCTTTCATGCGTACCGTCCCGACGTGTTCGTCGCCCGATTTTTCGAGCGTCACCTGCACTTCAGGCGTGCATCGCGGCATCGCGGCAAGCGCGGTGTAGTCGTTTTCGACCGTTGTCAGCCAGTAGATATTGTCCGTCGATTCGCTTCCGGCTTCTGCGAGGGTGAGCTTCAGGAAATATGCGCCCTGTACCTGTTCGGGGAGGGGGACGTCGAAGAGCCGTTCCACGCTGGCGGACGATACGGATGCGCCGGCTTCTTTTTCCCAGAGAATCGCGCCCGAGAGGTCGTAGATACGCGCTCCGACGGTCACGGCGTGCTGTCCCGGCGCCGTGTTGATGATTTCGACCTGCCGGCTGACTCTGTTGTACGAGGGATGCAGCGGTTCGCAGCCTTTTTTCACGCCGTAGAGCGAGGCGTTTACGTCGAGAAAGTAATCATACATCTGTCCTCGCAGCGAAGTCCACGGGTTTTGCGTTTTCCATATCAGGATGCCGGTATACCACTCCCAGATGTGCGACGCCCATCCTTCCATAAACGAGCGGTACTGGTCGTAGTTGACGACCTGGGCATACTTGCAGTAAGTCTCAATATCGGTCACTTTCCCGTACCGTTCCAGATGGTTGCCGTATCCGAGGTCTTTGTGGTATCGCCATGCGGCATTGAACGTGCGGCCAGCCTGCGGCGTATGTGCCAGTTCGCTTTCCGTCATCATCATGCGCATGCTTTCGACTTCGGGCGAGCCTACCGAGCCTGCTTCGGGATTGAACGCCGGATCGTGCCGGACGTAAAACCATTCCGGTTCCTGAATGCCGTACGGGCCGTCGCCTACGCCCGTCTTGTTTCGGCCGATCAGCGCCGTGTCCGTCGAATAGCTGACGAAGAGCCGTTCGGGGTCCAGGCGCGGGAATACGTCGAATTTCAGCTTCTCGTCAATGTCTTTAGCCAGCGGCCACTCGTTGCCGCCGCACCAGAGGCAGAGGCTCGGATGGTTGCGCACCATGCGCACCTGGTCTTCTACCGAGGCCAGAAAAAGGTCGTGATTGTCGGGATATTCCCATCGCCTCTCGCGCGAATCGAGCTTCATCGGGTCTTCCCATGCGCCGTTGCAGTCGCCGCTGCCCCACAGGTCTTGAAAGACAAGGAGACCGAACTCGTCGCAGGCATCGTAAAATTCGGGACGTTCCAGCAGCGCGCCGCCCCATACGCGAATCATGCGGACGTTCATCTCTGCATGGAAACGCACCTCGGCGCGGTAGCGTTCGGGCGAAAGGCGCAGCAGCCATTCGGAGGCGATGTAGTTGCCGCCCGTGATGAATATGGGCTGGCCGTTGACGTAAAAAATGCGTCCTCCCGTTTCGGGCGACGTCCCGGTCGAAATCTCGCGTATTCCGTAGCGCAGCTGCCGGCTGTCGCTCGTCGCCCCATCCGTTTCGAAGGATATTTGCAGGTCGTACAGTTCCTGCCTGCCGATGCCGTTAGGCCACCACAGACGCGGGTTTTTGACGGTCAGTTCCCTGAAGGCCACCTGACGCTTTTCGCGTGGCGCCAGTGTCAGAGGCTGTGTCAGGCGACTTCCGGCCGTCTCGCAGATCAACATGCCCTTCTGCACGGTGTCCGAGGTATTTTCCACTTCCGCGGAGATTCTTGCGACTGCGTCTTTCTGGTCGCCGCGCGGTTGACGGACGCCCGGCACTTTCGTCACCACATAAGGATGCTGCACGCGGACGGCGCCGGTCGCCGTGATGGAGACTTCGTCCCAGATGCCTGTGTTGCGATCCCGTACCGGTTGAATCCAGTCCCATCCGGGCGTGAACTGCATCGTGACGTTACGGGCAATTTCGCCGTCGCCGCCCTGTCCGCCGTTGGGATTACCCGGATAGTGGGGCGGATAAACAATCACGGCCAGCAGATTCTCGCCGTCGGTCTTGAGATATGGCGAGATAAGAAAAGTGTTGCGCAGGAACATGCCTTCGTGGGTGACGGTGTTCAGCCGTTTCCCGTTCAGGAAAATGTCGGCCCCGTAGTTGATGCCTCTGAAATTAAGCCATACCTGCTGTCCCGGCTTCCCGCCGTCCACCCTGAACGGACGCACAAACCAGAACGTGTAGAAATCTTTCCCGACGTCGTAAATATCGGGAATCAGATTATTGTTCATGCTGAACTCGGGCGCGGGAAAGACGCGGTTTTCAAGCAGCGTGGTGAGTACGGTGCCCGGCACTTTTGCCTTCATCCAGCCGTTTGCGTCGAAGGGCAACGAGGAGAGCCGGTTTCCGTCGATGCGGATTTCGTTTGCGCGGCGTGCATACCAGCCGCTGTTCAAGCGTGTTTTCTCGCCTGCCGCGGGGATTCGTATACTCCCGGCCGTCTGTGCAGACGCCGTATGCCCCGACAAAACAAGGCATATTGACATGATGACGATGATATTCGTTTTCATAGATGATCGTTTTGATTCGTTAATTTTGTTCATGTTTTTGTTCCACAAAGATAATTCTTTTTTAAGACATGCAAACGACTTTCGTTGGGAAAGGCTTGGTTTAGCCTGTTCCATGCCGTTTTTTCGTCATTGTTTTTAATCGGGACAGTCGTTTGAGAAGATAAAACAGGCAGCCGTTTCCTCTCCTGCCCGAAGCAGGTATGTTACGGCAAACATCAGTTTCAGACAGTTCTTTGCGCCGTGCAACAAAGAATCATTGGCGTAATACAAAACTTTTCCAGCAAAAAAATTTATGTTTCAAAATTATCCTGTATATTTGCACCAAATAAACAGCGAATGAGAATTGTATCGCACAGGAAATTGAAAGATTTTTACGAAACGAAAGGACGTGAGGATTCGCGCGTAGCCCTTGAACGCTGGTATCATCTGGTGCTGAAAGCCGAATGGAAAAATCTGTCAGACGTAAAGGCTGACTGTCCGGCTACCGACTGGGTGGGCAATCAGCGTTACGTTTTCAATATAAAGGGCAACAAATACAGGCTGGTTGTCGTTATCAAGTTTACAATGGGATATATTTATATCCGGTTTGTCGGTACTCATAAAGAATATAACAGGATAGATTGTTCAACTATATAAAATATAATATGAACGGGATTACAAAAGAACAATATGAATTTGCACTTGCAAGGGTAGAAGAACTGCTGCCTTTGGTTGGCGACAATACTCCCGCCAATGATAAAAAGGCGCTGGAGTTAAGCGTAATGTCGGACATCGTGATAACTTACGAGAATGAGCATTTCCCCATCGAAAAACCAACTGTTGCCGAGTTGATTGAATTGTCTCTGGAAGAAAAGGGAATTACGCAAAGAGAACTGGCCGGCAATATCGGCGTAAGCCCTTCCCGTATCAATGACTATATTGCAGGACGTTCGGAGCCGACCTTGAAAATCGCAAGATTGCTTTGTCTGGAACTGGATATAGCGCCCGCAGCCATGTTGCGGGTCTAAAGCGACGGTATATCATTACAAATTGGCGGTTTTTGATAGCCTAACCTTGAATTGGTAATCAGAACGCCTAAGGATCTCGATGATTGAAGTTATCCAACTCATTCCGATATCCGAATCCTTTTGCGATTATATCCGCAGAGTGTGTCGATTTTCCGCCCAAACTTTCCAGAAAGGATATATAAGACCGGCGTGCGCAGTATTGATTGGCAACCTTCATTGAATTACTCAATTCAAGTCTTTGTCCGCGCGTTCAAACGGTTTAACTACCGAATCTTCAAATCGTGAATTTGATATTTTTCGTGATGTTTTCAAGCAGGTTTCGCAAAAAGAACGTATCTTTGTCGCGCGTTTTCAGGATTTACGCACATATCAGGAATTTAATTTATTAACATTATAACGATTCAAGTTTTAATTTTATGACTGCATTAAAGGAAAAGCTTTTTCCGGAGTTTCCGCCTGTGTCTACCGAAGAGTGGATGGCGAAAATTACGGCAGACCTCAAGGGCGCGCCGTTCGAAAAAAAGCTGATTTGGAAAACCGGCGAAGG
>JAISXP010000099.1 GCA_031270465.1 Tannerella sp.
CCGGAAAAGAATTTTCCTTCGGGTTTTCGATTCTTGCGCCTTCGGTAATGCTCGCTCCCACGCAGACGACTTTCGTTTGTGCATTTGCCGTAAATATACCGGCAAACAGAAACACGATGCATAATAATTTTTTCATTCCTCTATTTTGATTAAATGTCGGGCTGTTTGTCGCCGGTCTGAACGACTTTTTTAATCGTACCGTCGGGATTGTAATACAGTTTATCGACACATATTTATTTCCGGTCATAACTTATATCTTTTGACAGGATTTCAAAATAAAATCAGCGATTCCCCCTCCGCGATACTATGGGCACATTGGAATAAATCCGTTCCTGAGTAGTGCGGGGTAGCGCTCTCATTTCGCCGGCGACCTCAATTGCGTTCGGGTTGTCGGAGAGCGTAGCGGCAAACAGGGCGACGCCTTCGTCTTTCGGCAGTGTAAACGAGGTAACATTCTTGTCGATATCAATATACACTTTGTAGAGATACGTATAAGTATACGATTCGTTTCCCTTGCTGCGGCTGTGTCTATGTGTTCCCAGCCAGGCGATAGACGCGTCTTTGATGTAGCCTTCGCTTTCGCCTTTCCAGCCCCATTGCCCGTAGAATCCCGAATAGTAGGGAATGTCGAACGGGTAATCTTTTCCGCCGGCGTTGAAGACGGCTTTCCGGTCGCCGCGCGACGAGGCGAGCAGGAGATACAGACGGGTTGCGTTGTGACCGGCCGGCAATTGAACGGTCTGCCCGTTGCAGCGGACGTAATTATATTCGTTCGGCTTGTTGCTCAGCTTAAATTCGATGCCTTCCGAAATGAGGGTTTCGGGCATCAGTTCGGCTGCAAACGAGTTTCCCTGTCCGTCGAAATTCCCGTCACGTCTAAATTCGTCCGGCGTAACGGCTGTAGCATTACACTCAAGGGAAACAAATTGATTCACCGGAGTATTCAAGACGGGATTGCCTTTCAGTTTCACGCTGAAAGTGCGGGGTTGAAACCTTTTGGCGTCGAAGATGAGCTTGTTGCCTTCATATCTCAGCTTGCCGACAGGTTCCTCTATTCCGTTCATTTCCACAGCCTCCTCGATGGATGCATGAAGTTGGAGCGTCGCATTATTCAGGTCGGCGCCCGATATTTCGTTTACACGGATGATATAACTGTTCCCGTTTTCGGCTTTTTTGACGGCTTTTACGGCGATTTGCGGCGAGCTTGCACTCACAAAGGAAAGGCTTTTTCCCGATTCTCCGCTGTGTTTTGAATGAGCGACAAAGGCAAGCAGGGGTTGGTTCAAGGCTTCCGATTTCCATGCGACCTGTGCGTCTATGGCGGTCGATTTATGTCCTGCGATGGCATACCGGATCGAATGATGTCCTCTGTCCATATGACCCTGATGCACCATGTTCGGGTCGTTTCCGACTTTCGGCGTGTGCAGGAGTGTCAGGCGCAGCGTATTGTTGTCCGGTTTGTCCCATCCGTACTTGCAGTCGTTCATGATGGCGACGCCGTAGCTTCCATCCGTATCCGTGATGTCAGCCCATTGTTGGGCAAAGACTTCGTAGGCGGTTTGGATATTGTTTCCGCGTTCGACATATCCGATACCCAGGTCGTACGACGCTTTTTCGTTCGAGACGTTCATCGGAAATTCGGCTTTCAGCAGCGCGTTGGATTCGTTCCAGTCAATCTCGTTGGCAATCTCGATCCGGTCGTCGGTCGCTCCTTCACTCAGGCTGATGTACTGCACGAAAACGGACGCGCCGTAAGTGCGTTCCACCTTGAGCGTAGCCCTGACGGGTCCCGATTCGGCAATGGTAATCCGCACGTTGCCGTTGACGGGCAGCGGCGTTTGATCCATTGTCTCCTTCATGATTTCCCATGCAGGCCACGACGTCGATTCGTTTTTCGGGAAAAGAGCCAGGCGGAATGATCGGCCGTTTTTCACTAATTCCCTGTCGCCGGCGCTTTTGTCGACGATGGATGCAATGTCGCCGTTCCGGTCGATCCTGATGCGGTACACGCTGTTCTCGATCGAATTTTCGGTTATTGTAATGCGGTTTTCAGCCGGACGGTTTTCGGGGATGACATCATGGACGGAAAAGCTGACGGATTCGACATCGGCAGCGAAAGCGATTGTCGCCTGATTGCCGTTGCGGGAAAGAATCTGCGCCGGGACTTTTCCCCCATCCGGATGAATGACGGCTACATCAGTCGTTTTTGCGTCGAGAGCGAGGGTCGCCGTTACAATGTCTTTTCGCTTTTGTGCGACCGGGTTATACACGATTACGGGGATACCTTTTACGCGTGTATCCAGCGTCCGGCTTACGGCGCCGACCGCCGTAGTCGCTATTTCTGCAAATTTTGTCTGCGAAATCAGTTCGTCGTTCCACGAAAAAGTATAAACCTCAGGAATACTCGTTCCCGTCAAGTCGTCGTGAAACTGATGCCACAGGAAACGTTTCCACGAGTTTCGCAATTCTTCGGCAGGATATTTGATGCCTCCCAGCCATTCCGCCACGACCGACGCTCTTTCCGCCAAATCGGCAAGTTGCTCGTTGCGGCGGTTGAAGCGTTTCATGGCTGCCTGCGAGGTGTAGCATCCCGTAGCGTGCACATCCATCAGCAGTTCGCCGTTGAATACGGGCAGTTCGGGATGCTTTTCGAAGGGATAAAACTCGTCGTAGAGTTGTCCGGCGCGTGCGCTGATGATTTCGACGGCTCCATTCCCCCTGATTCCCGTTGCGATGGAGGCTACGGAAGGAATCGTCGGGGAGCCTCCCCTGTCGCCTGTGCCGTAGTAGTGATATACGATGCGGTTTGTGTCGGCCTGCGCCAGTTGCACGAGTCGTTTGTTTGCGCTTAGGTCTTCATATTCATAGCGGGTTACATAGTTTTGTGCATCCAGGACGCTCATGATTCGCGAACCGTCAAGTCCTTCCCATATTCCGTACAGGAAGGGGACTTTTTTGTCACCATAGAAGGGATATTTCCGCCATTGCAGTTTCTGCGTGGAGAATCCTATCAGACCGGCATGAGCGGCAATCGTGGGCAGGGAGTATCCGAATCCGAAACAGTCGGGCAGGAAGATGTCGTTGGATTTTGTTCCGAACTCCTGTTTATAAAATTCCTGACCCAGAAGGATATTCCGGAAAAACGATTCCGGCGAGGGCATGTTCGGGTCGTTAGCGTCCCAGGTGCTTCCGGT
The DNA here is from genome assembly GCA_031270465.1 of Tannerella sp. GTDB lineage: Bacteria > Bacteroidota > Bacteroidia > Bacteroidales > Tannerellaceae > Tannerella. The sequence goes on from JAISXP010000099.1 coordinate 3,195, forward strand.
GATGTTCCACCGTCCCGACCGGACATACTGTTTCACCCGTTCGTATTCCGCCGGGTAATATTCTTTCATCCAGCTGTATTTGACGGCTCCCTCAAAATTGAATACATAGTCGGGATAGTTCTCGAACAGCCAGAAATTCTGCACCATGGTGCGATACAGGTAATCATCAATGGAGGTCTGCACTGTCCACAGCCATTGCGTATCGAAATGAGCATTGGACACCATATACGCCCTGTACGGTTTTTGACCTGACAAGGAGGTCATAAAGGCTAATAACAAGCCTGCTGTCAATAATTTATTTTTCATCATATTTATTTTTTAATATTTAATATCTCTTTGAGGTATTTTAAAACTTAACGGTTTTTGCCTTTTCAACATTTTGGATGCCTCGCCTGTCAGCCACAGATAGTGGTCAGAGGGCATGCCGTCCAGATCAACGAATTTGGCGAGCTCGCTGACCGGCGGATTGTCGGTAACTTTGAAGATGGCCGTTCCTTCGTTTACCTCGTCGAACATGGCGATGTAGAGCATTTCGGCTCCGGCGTTTATCGCTGTGGAAATCTGCTGCCAGTAGAAGCGTCCTTTCTGACGGGGAATAGAGCCGATGGGCTTGACGTCGTCGGGGAACTCGAAACGGCTGAGGTTGTGCCAGCTAAATCCGGGTGTAACGCAAGGGACATAACCGACATTGTTTTGCTTGCACCATTCGATATCGGCGAGTATCACATCGCGATATCTGTCCATGTCGTTGTGCAGCAAAGGTGTGAAACGCTGCACCATCCAGGGCATAACGAGGTCGGCGCTGCGGATAATCGTATGCAGATAGGGGTCGTGCACGCAGTCGGCGTTCAGGTCGCGCCAGAACGTCGGCACGCCCAGCATCACGCTGCATTCGCCGTATTCGGGGTCATTTTTAAGAAAATCCATAAAACGTTCGATTCCGATGTTGCGGATGTCATACGGGCGGTCGGGGAAGCCGATACCCCAGATGGTTACAAGCGGCCTGCCGTTGTAGAAGATGTAAGTCTGACTGCCCGCCTGATTCGTTACTTTCAGGGAATCGACCAGATATTTCCAGTCGTCGATCAGGACAGAACAGTCTTCGTTCTGCGCCCTAAGTCCCGACAGGTCGTACATGATGCCCACGGCACGCTGGTACTTGGACGCGGCTTCGAAAGCATTTTTGATAATCGTTGCAGGGCGGGCGCCGGGTTTGGCGCTGCTGAAAAAACGTTGCATGAAAACGCCGTCCAGGCCATATTCCTTCATCCATTTGAAATGCAGGTCTGTCGTACTTTTGTCCGTCGAACTGAAGAAGTGCGCGGTCGAGCCGTCGGCGTGTTTCAGTCCCGTGGGATATGTTTTTTCGTACTCGCTCACGTCAGGCCACATGTCGATGCGCACCTTCGTTTCGTCGGGATACATCACGCCGTCGGCAGGCGCACGGAACCAGCCCTGATAACCCGCCATAATCAATCCCTTGTAATCGGGATAAAGCGTTTTTTTGGAATGTTTGTTTTGCGACATTCCCGCCGTCGCGATGCCGAAGCAGACGACAAAAAGTAAAAATAATTTATTCATATCTGTCTATTTTTTAAATATTCCCATCATTTGATAATAGTTTTCTAATTGTTTGAGCATGATTCTCTCACCTGCTCCGACTTCTATGAGGTCGGGGCCGTTGTCGGCGCCGTAACCTCCGTAGGCAGCCGAGCGGACGTCGGGCAAGTAAATCGGCCATTTGCCACCGTTCCAGGTATATCCAAACAGGAAAGGCACTAAGCCGTAGGGTTGAAATTCGCGTTTCCAGTCGATTTGAAACTTGATGAACGGTTCGCCGGGAACGGTGGCTATCACATAGCGGTTGTTGATGGAAATCACCGAGAAATGCACGTTGTAGTGCAGTTTCTTGTCGTAACGCCCGGTGAAAAACAGGGAATCGGCGTACACCTTAATATTTGTTTCATCGTGAGGATTGGGGTACAGTTCTTTAGTCAGTTTCACGGCTTCGATGGAGAGGAGTTTGCCCATACGGTCTATCAAATCGTAGTTGGAGGGGCGCGGGTCGTCGGGACCTGTTCTGCCGCCGTCTTTGAACAGTGGCGCCTGATTGCCACCGCCGCCCTGCACGAAGAGGCAGGTGATGGCATTGTCGAACGCCTCTTCGGTGTATTTGGTCGCATATCCCACATAGTCGGCCGAAATCTCGAAATTGTTCCAGGCCACGTCGGGATGACAGGCGTAGTTCATGATCAGTACGCGTGGCGTTCCGTTCGTGTCTTCCAGTTTGATGACGCCTACAGCATTGTCCACCGGCCCGTGCGGGATGCGTTCGGGATTGACGGCTCGGTAATGCTCGTCGCCCAGCCACGATTCGCGCGCTCGCCCGTCTTCACGGATAATCAAGCGGTTGAAACTCAGTTGCGGGAAATAGCGGTGACCACCCGAAATGCGAGCGTCGAACATGTTTTCCGATGCGGCTTGCATCGCCGACGTGATTTGTTTTTCCAGCCATTCCTTAGGTCCTGCCTGTGCAGAGTGCGTATGTTGCGGACAGAAATAGACCTCTTTCAGTTTGAAACGGCGTTTCAGATTCTCCGCCAACGGGATATTCGTGTAACCGCCCAAATCGAGGGACACAAATCCGATGCGGGTAGTTTCGGCCTCCAGAATCAGCGTTCTCACATACAAAGAATCGTGAACGGGATACCTGGGATTCGGCGGAGTGATGTTTACTTTCGCCGTGCCTGCCGACAATTTACCGGCCGCGGACACAATATCCGGATGGATTAACATGTATCCAGATATCAGCAAAATTAATATGTACTTAATATTTTTCATTTGTATAATTATTTTAAAATTGTTCTATATGCGTGACAAAAATTTCACATAAAAGGAAAATATATAGCAAATCCTTGCTCGGAACATCAAAATCATTGCTCTGAGCATCAAAATCCTTGCTCGAAGCATCAAAATCCTCGCTCGAAGCATCAAAATCCTTGCTCGGAGCATCAAAATCCTTGCTCGGAGCATCAAAATCCTTGCTCGGAGCATCAAAGTCCTTGCTCGAAACATCAAAATCCTTGCTCGGAACATGGAAACATTCGCTTCCTGATGGGATTTTGGTTAATATTGTTCCTGCCGTAATCATTTTATATCATTTTTATTCTTCCGTTCCCAGATTGCCGTTGATATAAACGTTCTTCGCCCTGTTGACGATATTGAGTTTTCCTTTGACGGTGTTTTCGCTCACAATAGCTCGCATGACATTTTCGCCAATATCGACTTGTGGCGCATCCTGCCCGAAATCGCATCCTCGTATGACGACTGAGCCGCTGCGCGCCTGAATGGCCGCCCGTCCTTCCTTATTTCTGTCCCACTGCACGAAGATGCAGTCCGAGAATCCGACCGTTCCGCGTCCTTCAATCACGGCGTTTTGATTGCATGGACCCCAGAAAGCACAGTTGACGAAGCGCACATTGCCGCGGTTTGAGTTCGTTACGACGATCATTGTCGGGTCTGTCCCGTTCATGGAGACAAATTCGCCGTTGGTAATCAGCAGACCGAAAGCCGCGCTCTGTTCGACCAGCACAGCATTGTGGCAGGCGTCGGCGCCGATGCCGAGGAAATTGCCGTTACATGCGCCCGTCGCGCCCGAACTTGTACCATACATCCCACGTTTCGTCCGGGTCGGTCGTAACGAAAGCGATGTGGAAACCCCGTTTCAGGAGTTCAATCTCCGCCTGCGGGGCGTGATCCCAGTAGCATCCGCGCCACGACCAGGGTTTTCCTTCCGCCGCCTATTTCGGAACAACCACAATGCAACGCCGCGTTCCCTTTTCGGGCGCCTTGACACCATTGCCTTCCTGCGGCGTTGCCTTGACCGGTTTGACTTGCAAACTCGTTTCGCTTATCACATATCCGCTTCACTCTTTTGGGTCTAATCAACATAATTTTGCCGTCAAAGATAATAATTATTCCTGCAACAACATACACAACTAAAAAAAATCTTTTCACATTATGTTTTTGTGTCTGCGTGAACGCAATCAGAATGTTTGACGCTGCATCAGGGTGGCGGGCTGGAGGAAGCGGCAAAAACGGGTTACCGGATTTGCGACTGGAAGAGAACGGAGAGAAGGTAAATCCCTGCAGGAAACTCTGCGGCGTAAGAAACAGGTTTCGTGTGAGACGCATCATCTTTCCAAATGCATTTAAAGCAGTCTCTAATAGTCATACAGTGTTTAATCATTTTTATGAATATATTTTTTGTTTCTGTTTTTTAATTTAATATGTTTGCGCAAATTATGTGACCTTTCTGTCGGGTCATGTTTGCCCGCAAGTATTGTAAAGATCACACAGTCAGTCAGTAAAAAAATAATAATGGGACTGACGGTGGCTTTGCCGTGAAATGCACAGGCTTCCGGCAGGACAGGTATCAGTCCGGACTGTCTATATCCACTTAAGGGAACAGGACTTTTCCCAATATTTGTTCCTCTGAAACTATGACATTTTTTCATTCCATATAAATTGTATAAATAATAGATACAATGAAAATCCCCGAAACAAAACTATACATATTTAACTGGAAGATATTACCTTTTTCACGATTGCAGCGGTAATCTGTGGAGAAGAGACATGAAAAGATAAAAGAGTACGAAATTAAGTATATGGCAAGTGATTATTTGAGTAATGGGGGAGGATTATGAAGACATGGCTATCTTTGCTGCAAGCCACAAAGAATTTCCAAAGCCGTAAACGGTATCTCTTCTCACGACACCTTCCGCCGGGGATT
>JAISXP010000007.1 GCA_031270465.1 Tannerella sp.
ATTTCATCTGTGTCGGGATGTTCGACTTCCAGGTCGTGGAAGATACGAACATCTGCATTGACGTCCTCCAAAACCTGAAAGGCCGCCGGCGCGAATGGTACGGGTAAACTGAAACACATTCGGATTCCGGCAAAAACGGAAACTGCATAAAAATCCGCTTTTCTTTTTCATATTTCAAAAAATGCCGTACTTGCGTCCCAAATACAAAACCTAATAAAATATCTTCGATTTATAGATACGTACGCCTCGTGGCGCGCCAAATGCTGCGGCGAGTTCCTCCGTCAGGGGATACTCTTCGATTTCGACCTGAACCGCTACAGCGCGGGCGAAGCCGTCTTTCACCCTCACGGAGAGGGCGTCAGCGGTATAATGTTTTCTTCGAAAAGGGTAAGTTTTTCCACGCCCGTATCCGTTACCAGAAAACTGTTTTCCACGCCGACCGCACCTGTGTTCGGTATCACGAACTTAGGCTCCAGCGCGATCGTCATACCGGGCTGCAGTTCGTCTTTCGAGCGGGGCGCAAGTACTGGCAATTCATTTATGTGCAACCCAATACCGTGTCCTACAAATTTTGCCTGCTGCCGTGTTCCCATGAAAAAATCTTTCAGTCCCGCATTTGTGGCAATCTCCAACGCCTGACCGTACAGCGTGGCGCAGGAAACGCTCGGACGCGCAGTGCTGACAAAGGCCTCCTGTATCTCCAGCGATACCCGGTGCGCCCGGTAAGCCAAATCAGGCAGTTTGCCGACTGCAAACACGCGGGTCATATCTGTCAGGTATGGCGAATAGTTGCCTGCCATGTCGACCATTACAGCCATGCCCTCCCGGAGAACCGTCCCGTTGGCTCCAATCGGACACAGCGGCGTCTGCCCGTCTCCGCCCAGCGCAAAATCGAACGGCGAAGGCGTTCCTGCATTGGCGCCCGCCAACACGCTGCCCATGAAAATATTCATGTTTTGCCCGTATACGCTGAAAAAACCTATCGAGCCGTTCAGCCGCATCCGCCTCTCTATCTCCGCCTGAAACGCCAGATCCGTCATGCCGGGACGGAAACACGAACCGATCTCCGAATAGGTAGCCGAATGTCGCGCCGCCGAGAAACGCATCTGTTCAAGTTCCAGGGGCGTCTTGATCATACGCATGCGGCGCATCAGCGAAGTGGCGTTGCCCGTTTCGGGCGATCGAAATACCGCCTGAAGGCGCAGACATTCGTTATAGGTAATCTCGTCCGTCTCGAGCAACAGTTTCCTGGGAAACGTCCGTCCGCCGTCGGCAAAGACTGTCGCCATATCTTCCGGCTTGCGGATATAGACGACATTCGCCTCGTCGAAGGGATTTGGACGTTTCACGAAAAGCTGCGGCTCGCCTTCGACAGGCAGGTAACAGTAACCGTTGAATATCCTGCCGGTGAGGTAAAATATGTTCACGTTGATGCTGAGCAGACAGGCATCCGCACCCGCCTGCCGTATGGCTTCCCGGACACGTTCGCGCCTGTCTTTCAAATCTTCCTGCAAATCCATGTTTTCATTCATTTTTGTAAACAGGCGTCAAAGATAATGATATTTTATATCTTTGCATCCGGAATTACAGTCATAAGAGAAATAATGAGCAAAAAAAAATTGTCTTTCAAACGATTGATAAAGAGTTTCGGGTATGCGTTCAGCGGTATACGCCTGTTTGTCCGTCAGGAACAGAATGCGCGGATACACCTGGCGGCATTATGCTGTACGGTGGTGTGCGGGTGTTTTTTTCGCATCACATCCTTCGAATGGATAGCCATTACCCTTGCCGGCAGCATTGTTTTAACGGCCGAAGCCATCAATTCGTCCATCGAAGAACTGTCGGATGCCGTTTCGCCCGAGCGTAATCCGAAAATCAAGACAGTCAAAGACCTTGCAGCCGGCGCAGTACTGCTTGCAGCCGTTGCTTCCATCGTTGTGGGATGCATCATTTTCCTGCCCAGAATTGTAACGCTGTTCTGAATGGACGGCAGCATGATCATTTCCATCGAACAAGCCGTTCCTGCGCTGGCCGAAGTACGTTTTGCCGAGCCTGTCCGGTGGACTGTCCGGCGGGGCGAACAGTGGGCGGTTGTCGGGACGAACGGAAGCGGAAAAAACATTCTGGTCGACATCCTTCAGGGGCGTTATCTGCTGAAAGAAGGACGCGTCGGACACGGACTGAAGGGGAAATTGTACGACGGCGTGAAGAGCATTTCATTCAAGGATATACATTCGCTGGCCGACATGCGCAACGCATACTACCAGCAACGCTGGCATGCCACGGAGACGGACGATCTGCCTGCAGTCGGCGAACTGTTTCCGTTCGCAGCCGCCTCCACCCCGGCCGGCAAGATGATATGCGAGACGTTTTGCATCGAAGAATATCTGCCGAAAAAAATTATCCACCTTTCAAGCGGCGAACTGCGCAAGTTTCTTATCGTCCGCACGCTGCTGTCTGCGCCGGAAATACTCGTGCTGGACAGTCCGTATATCGGTCTGGACGCCGCCTCGCGCAAGACGCTGACCGAAACGCTGGAATGGATTGCGCGCCTGAACCGTACGCAAGTCGTGCTGCTGCTGTCCGATCCGGCCGATATTCCCGCGACGGTGACGCACGTCCTGCCTGTCGCAAATCGCCGGTGCCTCGAGCCGCGGACGCGCGATACGTTTCTTGCCGATACGGCGCTGCTCGACGAACTGTTTCCCGCACACCTCGTGCCTGCACAATTACCCGCCGACGCGGAGAAGGTTTCCGCTCACAAGGTCATTTTCCGGATGGAAAATGTCACCGTCCGCTACGGCCGGCGCATCATCCTCGAAAACGTGAACTGGGAAGTGCGCAACGGCGAGAAATGGGCTTTGTCCGGGCCGAACGGAAGTGGAAAGACGCTCCTGCTGAGCATGATTTGCGCGGACAATCCTCAGTCGTACGCACAGACGCTTTACCTCTTCGACCGCAGGCGCGGTACGGGCGAAAGCATTTGGGACATCAAGCGTCGCACAGGATACGTCTCGCCCGAAATGCATCTTTATTATATGGAAAACGTCTCTGCGCACGACATCGTATGCTCGGGATTCTTCGATTCCATCGGGCTGTTTCGCAAGTGCGGCAGTGCGCAGAAAATCATCGCATTGGAATGGATGGAGATTTTCGGTATCAGCCATCTCCGCGAACGTCCGTTTCTGACCCTGTCTTCCGGCGAACAGAGGCTCGCACTCCTCGCAAGGGCATTCGTGAAAAATCCCGACTTGCTTGTCCTCGACGAACCGCTGCACGGACTGGACATATCGAACAGGAAACGTGTTTCGCAAATCATTTCGGCGTTCTGCGCCCGCAAAGCTAAAACGCTCGTCTACGTCACGCACTATCGCCACGAATTGCCTCCCTGTATCACGCATCATTTTACGCTCGGCGAAAGCGTTTGAACCTCAATTTTACGTTGCTCGGACAAGATTTTGCGTTATTTACTTACCGGTTCGATACGATATGTTTTTCCCGCTTTTGCTTCAAATTCCACTAATTTCTTATAAATCCTGCCTCTATCCAGTTTCCGTAATCGAGGATGTTGCGGCTGCCTGCGTCGGTGCAACTGATATTAATTCGGCGACTGCCTTGCGGAATCTCTACATCGAAACGCCATGCCTCCTGCGAAATACGCATCACCGGACTTTCCGCCGCAAGTTTGCCGTCAATAAAAATCCTGAACACAACGCTGCTGTGCATTGCAAGAAACCGTCCGTTATGTTGCGACAGCATATTTTCGTCCACGCCCGCCAGCGCGACAAACCGTTTGTATTCCGGTTTGATCTCGTACTGTACCGACGATGGCGCACGGAATCCCAAACCGTGCTGATATGTTTTGCCGCGAACACGAAGCGGTTTTTCTTCAAACGATTTCGATTTCACCGGATACCAAAGGCAGAAATCCACTGCCTTCAAATATTCATTGGGAATATAATCCAGTTCGTCAAGATAAACGTTCGGTTGCGGCGGCGACTTTTCCGGCAACTTAACATAATGCGCATCGCTCAACAAACTGACAGGTTTTCCTTCACGAAACGCCGCCGCACGAAGCGTTTGCGTTTTTGTAATCTCCAAAGGTTTTTCGTAAAGAGGTGATTGAATATCCGGTTCACGCCCGTCGGTTGTGTAACGGACTTCCGTTCCGTCAAGCCAGGGCGCTGTCAATGTTACAATCACTTTGCTGTCGAAAAAATACGGACGCTCCTGTTTGCCCCATGGAGCGAAACGTACAAAATCAACCGGGACGTCCGGTTTCAACAGTCCCGATTTACGAAATTCGTCGCCCATATTGATACATGGAATGCCGCCTTTTTGCAGGTTTTCGTTAATTTCGGCTGTTCCTTTGTCCGGCGTGTAACCGGTGGCGAAATTGTAATGCGTAAACGCATCGTTCAAATCACGCGCCAGGAAACACCGGAACCCGGCTTTCCACATTTTTGACAATGCGCCGGGCTTGCCGAAAACGCATATATTTGTGTGAACGCCCATGTAGATAATATCAGTGATTCCGCGTTCAGTGAGCAAGGAATAAATCTCATCGGTGGACGACGAAAACAAATCGTTTTCGCCGATCACAAAATCGGGATTCATTCCGTCCCAACCGTAATTTCCCCTGCAAGCCAAACCGGGTCCGCACATACATTCTCCCGTTTTGGCGGTAAAGTTCACAGCGATATCTTTGCATATCTCCGGCGTTTTACGCAAATCGACCGCAACCGCAGTTTCGTATCCCTGATAACCGGAATACGCTGTAATGACGTCACTTGGATTCCAGATAATTTGCATTCCCTGTTTACGGGCGACATCCAGTACCGCGTTCATTCGCGGAACCATAGCCGCAACTCGTTCCGAACAGGTCATACACCAGTGATAATTCCACATGTCGATAACAATGATCGCCGTTTTTGCCGGATTCAGTTCCATGCGTTCCGATACAATTTTCTCCGCAACGGAATCATATTTTTGCACGGCGACAGAAAGTGCTTTTTCAGACGGTTCAATACGGTATGTTTTTCCCGATTCTGCTTCAAATTCCACTAAATTCGCGCCCGGCGAACTGCATGGAACGTCCTTGTTTCCTTCCCAAACTCTGACAGACGTTTTGGTACGCAGCCGGCAGGTTTTGCTGTAATTTGCTTTTAGCAATGCTTCCGACAGTTTTCCGTCTTTCCAGGCAATGTCGATTTCGTAACCTCCACGCGCCCGCAGTCCTTCGACCGCACCGGTTTTCCACTGTCCGGGCAGGGCGGGAAGCAGCGAAATCTCTCCGCTGTGGCTTTGCATCAGCATCTCGGCTATCCCGGCAGTAATGCCCTGAATGGCCTGATTGCCTTCAAACGAGGGTGTGATACGGCTGTCTTCGTCACGGGGGTGAATACTGACGTCGGTTATCATTTTGTGTAAAATACCATACGCTTCGGCGGGTTCTTCGAGACGCGCGTGCTGATTGATTTTCCATGCGCCCGACCATCCCATGTTGATGTCGCCGCGTCGTTTCAGCACAACCCTTGCCGCTTCGGCTAATGCGGGAGTTTTGCGGGGTGTAATATCGTCGTCGGGATAGAGGGCGAAAAGATGCGAAGTATGCCGATGTGTTACTTCGGCTTCCTTAAAGTCGAAAAACCATTCCTGCAATTGTCCGAAACTGCCGATTTGGTGCGGCGGCAATCGTTTGAGCGTTTCGACGGCTTGCCGGCGCTGTTCGGCGTCGATGTTCAGCGTTTCGGTGGCTTCGACATAGTTGCGCAGAAGATTGCGTACAAGCTGCATGTCGCCCGACGATCCAAAAGAAACGGCGGCGCGATTGCCCTTGTCGTCTATAAACGTATTTTCCGGCGAAGAGGCGGGACAAGTGACTAAATACCCCGATTCGGGTTCTTCTACCAGAAAGTCGAAGCAAAATTCCACCGCGCCTTTCATCAGCGGATAAATCCGTTTCAGATAGGCCGTGTCGGGATTGTAGCGGAAATGTTCGTAAAGCTGCTGCATCAGCCAAAATCCTGCGACGGGATAGGTGGCATGTTGCGGGTCGCCGTCGGTGGGAGCCGTGTTGAACCAGACGTCCGTGCCGTGACAGGCGCACCACCCGCGACAGTCGAACAGTTCTTTTGCCGTGCGCTGTCCTGCCTGTGCCAGATTCTCGACAAACAGCAGCAGCGATTCGTTCACGTTTGGCAGATTCGTGTTTTCGACAGGCCAGTAACATTCCTGGATGTTGATGTTAAGCGTCCAGCGCCCCTGCCACCGGCCTTCCAGATTGTCGAGCCAGATGTTGTGATTGTTGAACGCCAGCGTACCTTCGCGTGCACCGGCAAGCAGAAGATAGCGTCCGTACTGAAAATAACGCGCTTCGTAAGCAGGGTTCGACAGCCCTTTCCGGATCGTATCCATTGCCTGCGAGGTTGTCAGCGAGGGAACAGGGTCGGCGCCGAGATCGAGTTTGCAGGCGGCGAAAAGCGGTCGGTAATCGTCGAGATGACGCTGTAACAGTTCACGATACGGGAGTTTCGCCGCATTGGAAATATAATCGCTGCAACGTTTCTTTTCGTCGGCAGAGACGTCGTTCCAGTTGACCCAGTTCGTGGCGCCGGCAAGAATCATAGTCACAGCATCAGCGCCGGCAACAGTGAGTTTGTCGGCGTCGGCAGTCAGCGTTCCGCCTTCATTGAGGATTTTCACCCGGGACTGCCATTTCATTTGCGGAGGGAGAATCGTCCATTTGTCCCCATAATAAGCGCCTGAATCACCCTCTTTTTCGGAAATCGTTGTTCCTTCCATGATGATTTCGTTACCTTCCACCCTGGTTTTCGCACTGGGCTGAAGACTTGTCTGCCAGCTTGAAAAGTTGATTTTGCCTTTTTTGTCGGCAGTCAGACGTATCACAATCACCTGATCGGGATAACTGGCGAAAACCTGACGCGAGTAATTCACGCCGTTTAATTTGTAGGAAACGTCGACCGTTGCATTGTCCATGTCCAGCGAACGCTGATAATTAGTCGTTCTCGACAGTTCATGCCCCGTATAATCCAGATTAAGCCGTCCCATCGGCTGGTAAAACTGAACATGCCGACCGGGATAACCCAGATCCCATGCCATCTTATGCGCTTCGGCGTACTTTTTGGCAAAAACCAGTTCCCGGACTTTTTCGAGCGTTTCCGGACCGCCGGGAGGATTGGGATTATACGGCCCGCCCGTCCAAAGCGTTTCGTCGTTGAAAGCGATTACTTCATGACCCAGCGCTCCGGGTATCATGGCGGCAAAACGTCCCGTACCAACCGGCAAACTTTCCCAGTATTTTGTGGCGGGCGTATCGTATTGCCACTTCATCGGAACCTGATTGACGGTAATTTCATTCCTGTCCCCGCAGGACATCCATGCCATGCAGATGGCTAACAGGCAATAAGTTTTTTTTGTATTCATCTTTTATTTGTATTTTATTGCAAAAAATATTCTGTTCATTTGTTCATTGTTAATTAGTCAACGTTTCGAGCCGTTCGGGGTTGTAACTGCCGAACACAGCTTCACTCGCCTGAATCGGCTGCAAGAACGATTCGACGCTGTTGCGTTTTTTGAGTAAGGTTATCAGAAAAGTGGGCGTGCCGGTTGTGACTAACCGGTATATATATTCCGTTTTATCCACGTACAGATAATCTTCCTTTCGAATTTTCTCGAACGACTGTATTCCTATTGGCAATTTCTTCATGACCGACAATTTTTTTGCAAATATACAAAAACAGCACGACATTTTAACCTCCGGTTCGGAAGCGTTCACCGTTTTGCCGTCCGTATCCAGCGTGAACGCGGCAAATCCGTGCTTTTACGGAAAAAGATACGGATATATTCGCCGGATAATTTGTCTGTATTCTTCCGACAATTGATTGATCGGCACTGGTTTATCTTGCGGACGTGTCTGTTTCTGATTGATTTCGCCCATCAGACTCCATTTGCGCGTCATTTCCTGCGGTTCCTTCGCCGGAATGTCGTAGCGCGTAAAGTCGATGGCTTCTTCCGGACTGCCTGCTTGCCAGCTTCTTATCAGCGCCAGCCGGAAATCTTTGTTCATAAACCAGCGGATTTCCTTGTCGGCGTCAGAACCGCCGATACCGGAACCTCTCTCTTCGAAACGGTAGTTGAAACTGTTGTCCCTGTAATGCTGTCGCCACAGCAGGCCAAATTCACCCTGCGTAATCATTTTCGTATCGGGCCAGCGACGGCGGACTTCTTTCAGCCATGCAGTCAGGTTGGCGACGTCGATTTGATTCGGTTTGGCATGAAGAGTCAGTTCCCAGCAGTTCGGAACCCAGGCGAATCCGTTCAGTTCAAATCCCTTATCGAAATGAATGGCGGTTGTGTGCATCACTTCTTTAAGTCCTGTTTCCGCTCCGTATGCCTGATAGGTTTCTATCGGTCCGACTCCCATACGGCTGTTGAATCCACCGGCAAAACCGTCCCGGCGCCCCGCCAGAAAATCTATCGACCAACCGTCGAGATTCACGCAGTCGATAAAATCGTCCTTTCCCTGCGCCGGCTTGCAAAAATGTTCTTTGGAAGGATAATAAGGATAGCAAATCGAGCCGTCGCCGTCCTGATTGTCGATCGCAAACTGACTCCAGATTGTTCCCTGACATACATGGATGCCTTCCTTTTCGGCAAGATACTGCAGATTTGGCGCCGCCAAAAATCCCGCTACTACGCTCTGCGGACGAAAACCGTCGCCGACGATTTCGCTCGCTTTCGCCAGTCCTTCGCGCAAATCACTGTTTACCTGTTCGTAAGTATTGTAGGCATTGGCAAAATACGCTCCGGGAATAAACGTTACGTCGTCGCCATACTGCTTGTGATATCCGGCAACAAGTTTACGGATTTCCCGATAGTTAGCCGTCGTGTCATGCAACGCCAGCCAACTGAAAGCCCAGGTAATACGCGCTCCGGGAAAACCGGTTTCCACTGCTTTACGAAAAGCTATGACCGCTTCGGGCGTATGATGCTGACTTTCGTCCCAGCCTTCGTTGCGGTCGCGTGAAACTTCGATCTGATTGACCCGGATGACTGTGTTTAACGTCAAAAACCGGTGTCCCATCAG
>JAISXP010000035.1 GCA_031270465.1 Tannerella sp.
GCTCATGGCCGTAAAGACGCCGAAAGCATTCTGAATCGCGCTCGAGGGATTGGCCAGGTCGGTCGAACTGATACGCTCGTAGAGGTCGGCATAGTCTTTGTTGACGCGATAGACGTATATCGAATAACTGCCTGTCGTCCGAAACTCGCGCGACGAAGTAGTGTAACTGCCGCCCCTGAACGGCTGCATCATCCGGCGACGAAACTGCGTGCCATCGCCAAAGTCCGGCATGTCCGACGTGGCCGGACTTTCGATGTAAATCTGGTAATAACTCCTGTCGGGGTCGTCCCAGGTCAGGCGGATTTCGGTCGTGTCCTCCGTATCAAAGAAATAGTAGGAAGACGAAGTGCGCGTAATGTACGTCGGTTCGACGGTCAGGTTCGTGACGGGTTGCGGGACGGCGGTCGAGGCCGATACCGTCTTTCCGAGGTATTCGAACGACAGGTCGTAATCCTGCCCTCCGCGAACGGTATCTGCGCCCAGATACAGGACGTATGTTCCCGCGTCGGTTTCCGTCAGTTCCCTGCCGTTGATTTTCAAACGCTGACCGCCGACAGGACGCGACAGTTCGTAGCCGTCCTTCAAATAGACTTCCATGCTGTACAGTTTGACGGTCGCGACGTTTGCGCCTTCCTGCAAGTAACTTTCCACAACCGGCATACCGGTATCCACTGTGCTGTCCATAAGCGATTCGCCGCAGGAAGCCATTATCCATCCCATAAGTAAAAAACTAACTATCTTTCTCATATCTTTTAATTTTTATCCGTCTTGGACTGTGATTATTTATGATTTTGTGACGGACTATGATTGTCTTCATTTTTTTAAATCATAGTATTCATACAATCAAATAAAATCACAGTTCAAGACTATTTTAACTGAATACTCAACGTAACATTCGGCGTAAACCCCAGCAAGTTGATATTGGTTTCGGTGATACCCATCGATTCGTCATAAGCGTATTCCTTATACCAGACATTGGCGCGGTCGTAGACGTTGAACAGCGAGACGCTGACGCTCGACTTCACCGCCCGGATGAATGACAGGTCGTATTTCGCCAGCAAATCCAGACGGTGATAGTCGGGATAGCGGGCGTTGTTCTTTTTGTCGACCACGATGAAATTCATCTCGCCGCCGTTGGGCGTATTGAGTTTGTATCCGCCGACAGGTTCGGTAAAAGGTTTGCCGGTGGCGTAGATCCAGGTGGCCGAAAGCGTTAAATTCTTCCGGGGCTTGTAAGTCCATACGGTTTTAAACTCGTGGGTCACGTCCTGGTTGGCGGCGAAATATCCGTCGCCATAAACCGGAAACCGGTAGCGTGTCTCGCCCAGCGTGTAGCCCACCCAGCCGGTCAGTTTGCCGTATTTCTTCTGTATAAGAAAATCAATACCGCGCGAAAAACCTTCGCCGTTGTAGAAAAATTCCTGATAGCCGCTGTTGTCGATAAAGGAGGGCGCAAACCGGAGCGTATATTCGCTCAGGTCGTAGAGTTTTTTGTAATAGGCCTCGACGTCGAAAAGGAAGTCTTTTGTTTCATAACTTCCTCCGGCCACGAAATGCGTGGCGCTGCTTACGGGGATCCCTTTGTCGTCGGACAGAAGCCAGATGTCGCGGCTTCCAGCGGAGATGTCTTCGCGTACGATGCGGTTCACAAACTGCTTGTAATATCCGGTGGAGGCTTTCAGGTTCATCCGGCTGTTGATTTTGTAGAAAGCCTGCAGGCGCGGTTCGGGATACAGGCGGGACGTCACGTCGTAGTACGACAGCCGGACGCCGGGCAGGAGGGTCAGCCTTTCGCCGAGCGTCCACTTGTCCTGGACGTAGGCCGAAAGCAGGTTGCCGCGGTTTTGCATGTCCAGTATGTTCAGTGTGTCGCTTTGTGCGTAGCGGTAGTCAATCCGGTACTTGGAATAGTTCAGGCCAAATTCGAGTTTGTTTTTGCCGCTGATTTTGTATTCGCTGTCGAATTTCAGGGAATAATCCCACAGGTTGTTATGCTCGCCGGTGTTTTGGTTGAACATGACGGCGATGTTGTTGGCTGCGCTGGTGCTGCTCGACGTCGTCATGCTGTTCCGGCGGTCGCGCAGGCTGTAGTATTTCGAGAACGATACCAGCAGGTTGGAATAAAACCGGTCGTCCCGGTTGTGCGACCATTTCAGGCTGCTGCCGACGTTGCCCCAGCTGGTTTTGTCGGTGATGCTGCCGCTCATGTACGAACTGCCGAAACTCTCGCGCGAGTTGTCGAGCACGTCTTCGCCGTTGAAGAAACTGAGCGAGACGATGTCGCGCCCGGTCGGGTTGTAAGTCAGTTTGGCGTTGAGGTCGTAGAAGTACGATTCGGGTTTCTGCTGGTTGCGCTGGTTGAAGCGTCCGCCGCCGGGGCCGCCGCCCATCCCGGTTTGCTGATTTTCAGAATAGACATTCGTGAACTTGTCGTACATGAAGCTCTGGAACGAACGCCGTCCGGCCACGAAAAACGAGCCTTTCTCATTCTTAAACGGCATTTCCATGAAAGCGTTGAAGCCGAGGAAGCCGGCGTCGCCTCCGGCATTGAACGACTTGTCGTTGCCCGTTTTGCCGACAATCTCCATGACGCTCGACAGCCGTCCGCCGTATTTGGCGTCGAAACCGCCCTTGTGCAGTTGCACGTCCTTGACGGCATTGGTGTTGAAGGCGCTGAACACGCCCATCAGGTGTTCCTGGTGATAAATCGTGAAACCGTCGTAGAGCACCAGGTTCTGGTCGGGCGTCCCGCCGCGCACGTACATTCCCGCCGACGATTCGTTGGCCGCCGAGATGCCGGGCATCAGTTGGAAGGTGCGGAACAGGTCTTTCTCACCCAGCGCCGGCAGGTCGGCAATCTTGGCGGCGGTGGTCTGGATGACGCCGATAGAAAGTTCGGGGACTTTCAGCACATCCTCCCGCTGGCTGACGATGACCACCTCGTCGAGCAGGCTGGCGGCGGGTTGCAGTTCGACAAAAAGATTGCGCACGTTGACGTCGGGCGAAAGGTAAAAGTATTGCGTCTCGTAGCCCAGGTAGCGGAATATCAGGGCGACCGTATCCGAAGGCACGTTGTAGAGCGTGAAGTAACCGTCGGTATTGGTAGCGGTGGCGATGGTGGGATGGCCGTCGACCTGCACGGTGGCAAAGGGCAGGAACTCGCCGTTGGTCTGGTCCTTGATACGTCCCGTTACGGTGAGGTTGCGCCGCGAGATGTCGCCCGTGTAGCGTTTGTTTTCCAGTCCCGTACGGTTGCGGGGCATGTTTTTGGTCGGGACGACGCAGTACACGCCGTTTTCATCCACATAAAACGACAGTCCCCTGATCTCGCCCACAATCCGCTCGAAAGCCTCCATGACCGGCACATAGTCAAACGTCCCCTCGTATTTGTAGCCGGCAATCAGTGCGGAATCATACTTGAGCGTCATTCCGTACTTTGTTTCAAAGTCGTGCAGCACCTCAAGCGCCGACTCCTTGAAATAAACCTCGTTCACAAAACTCAGCGGGAGGCTGTCGCGCGTCTGCGCCGACATGCCGTTTGCCGCAAGCAGGAGGACGGCAATCCCTGCCAATAAAACAATACTTCTACCCATTTACATCCGTTTAAATGATTCGGACTGCAAAAGAACAAACAACGTCCGCAAAAAGAAAAAATAATGGGCAAACGACGGATATTGCGGGTTATTTTGCAGAATTATACTGCGCACGGCATGATTTTGTATGTTTGCCTGAAAGCTGTGAACATGCTGCCGAAATCAATGCGATCGCGTTCGTCGGCTTCCGGCGCGCAAAACAGGTCTTCCTGCCGGGCGGCCTTATTTCCTTCCTGCCGGGTGAATCCCGGATGTGTCGCAGCGTTGAGGAAACGCTGCCGTCTATTTATTGTTTTATACGCTTACAACTCATATATTACAAGCTATTATTTATCTCTTTTAAGCCGGCAAACTGTTCGTTTCACCCACGTGATATAACTGTATCACGGAGGTGATACAGTTATATCACCATTGTGATACACGCATATCACCTGGGTGATACAGTTAATTTGCGGTTTGGATGTATATAAACTACAGTTACGAATATCATAACTCCCGCCGTGGCGCGGTTTACAACACAGGCGCATTCAACATTCCACGCTTCCGCCGGCCATCGGCGCATGGATACTCCTGTCGAATATCCTGACGGTTGTGACGGAGACAGGTTATAACATTGACGAGGTCAATTTTGACGACATAGAAGTAGTCATCATGGATGAAACTCATCCGGTGCGAATAAAAAAATGGAGAGACAAACAATAAATGTAACTAATCAGTATCCCCCAAAAAAAGGGAAAAAGAGGAAAAAAAGTATTACTTTTGCGCCTTGGAAGGATGCAAAATAAACAAAAGATAACAGATAACAATATAGAAACTATGAAACGATTCCTCTTCATTTCCCTTTTTATTTCTTCGGCCTGCGTTATCGCCGAAGCGCAAATCCCTCTGCACGGGACAGTAGCTACCATGCAAAACAACCGAACGGGCGCCCGCGTCAGCAATGCGCAGATTG
The DNA here is from genome assembly GCA_031270465.1 of Tannerella sp. Lineage (GTDB taxonomy): Bacteria > Bacteroidota > Bacteroidia > Bacteroidales > Tannerellaceae > Tannerella. The sequence goes on from JAISXP010000035.1 coordinate 4,546, forward strand.
AATCGCCCGTAGCACAGCCCACCACCAGCGACAACAACGGACGCTTCCTCCTGCGTGTCAGCGGGGTGCAGATGGGGCACAGGGCGCCCCTGTATGTTTTCCCTCAAAACGACTACCAGGGTTACGTCGTGGTCAACGAAAAAGACCTGAAGGAACATACGCTGGGAGCCGACACCGTCAATGTCTACATCTGCAAAGCGGACGAACTGGACAAACAAAAAGCCGAACTGGTAGACCTCAACCTGAACAACTACGTCGAAAAGAAACAGTACGACCGGATACGCAAACGCCTGCAACAGGAACTGACCGAAGTGAAAAGCCGCAGCGACCGCTACCGCGAGATCATCGACAGCCTCAGCCGGATCAGCGACGACGAAGGCCGGATGCTGAAAGTCATGGAGGAATATGCCGACCGACTGGTGCGCGTCAACCTGGACGACATCCGCGACGACGACGCCGTAGGCGTGAGCCGCCGCAAAGCATTCGAATGTGCCCTGCGTGGGGAGCTGGACAGCGTGATGTTCTACATGCGGGACAGAATACAGCTCCTGCACGAAGCGCAGGAGAAAAAGCGCGAAGCGCAAAAAGTGCAGGAAGCCGCCCGGCAACTGGAAGCCGCCGCAAAAACCGCGGAACAGCAGCAGGTCGAGAAGATCAACGAACTGATTAAGGACGTGATGCTGCGGGCGCAGACGGCCAAAGCGCAGAACAACCATGCCGAAGCGGAAAAATGTTATCTGGAAGCCGTGAATGCCGATTCGCTGAACTACAACAATATCTTTGAATTTGCAGGTTATCTTTATGAAATACATGAATATGCGAAGGCGGAAAAGTATTATCAATACCTGTTGCAGCATTATGAAAAACTTGCCAAAGCCGACCCGAAAGTATATTTGCCGGATTTGGCAGGGATATTAAACAATATCGGGAATAATTACAGTGATCAACACGAATATTCCCAAGCCGAAGCATATTACCTCCGCTGTCTGGAAATCTATGAACAGATATCGCAGGAAAACCCGAAAGTATATTTGCCGGATTTGGCAATGATATTAAACAATATCGGGAGTAATTACAAAGATCAACACGAATATTCCCAAGCCGAAGCATATTTCCTCCGCTGTCTGGAAATACGGGAACAGATGTCGCAGGAAAACCCGAAAGTATATTTGCCGGATTTGGCAACGATATTAAACGGTATCGGGATTAATTACAATGCTCAACACGAATATTCCCAAGCCGAAGCATATTCCCTCCGTTGTCTGGAAATACAGGAACAGTTGGCGCAGGAAAACCCGAAAGTATATTTGCCGTATTTGGCAATGATATTAAACAATATCGGGGTTAATTACAGTACTCAACACGAATATTCCCAAGCCGAAACATATTACCTCCGTTGTCTGGAAATACAGGAACAGATGTCGCAGGAAAACCCGAAAGTATATTTGCCGGATTTGGCAACGATGTTAAACCATATCGGGGGTAATTACAATGATCAACACGAATATTCCCAAGCCGAAGCATATTTCCTCCGTTGTCTGGGAATCATGGAACAGTTGTCGCAGGAAAACCCGAAAGTATATTTGCCGGGTTTGGCATGGATATTAAACAGTATCGGGGCTAATTACAATGATCAACACGAATATTCCCAAGCGAAAGAATACTTTTTAAAATGTATAAAGATAAGGGAACCATTGTATAATGATAATCCCGCTGTGTATGCAGTAGATTTTTACAACATACTGTATAATCTGGCGAGAACATGTTCCCAACTTGAAGATTACCCGTCAGCCATACAGTACCTAAGCTACAGCGTTGAATTGCTGGACAGGCATCAGGAACAATTTCAGCAATATAACAGTAAACTGACCTTTGCCTGCGGTAGTCTGTCCTGGTATTACCTCTTCACCCAAGAATACCCCCTCTCCGAACAGTCCGCCCGCAAAGGCCTGGATGCAGACCCTTCCCAAGTCTGGATAAAAACCAACCTCGCCCATGCCCTCCTTTTCCAAAGCCGTTTCGCCGAAGCGGAAACCATCTATCAAGAACTCTCGCAAACCATCTACAAAAACAATGAAACATTCACCCAAGCCCTTCTGGATGATTTCGACGCATTGGAGAAGGCCGGCGCTATCCCCGAAGAACGAAAACAGGATGTAGAAAAAATCAGGACAATGCTAAGGACAAATCAACAAAACAGGAAGCAATGACGATAGCCATCAACACAGTTTGCAGGAATCTTCCCAAAGTCTTTGGCGAACTTCCTGCATAAATGGAAAAACTTGCAATTATCATTTCATATTCATATATTTGCGGCATAAATAATCAAAAAAATAAAGCAAGAAAATGAAAAGGTCAATAAAGCAAGGCCTCCCGGCATTATTGGGAGTTATCGGAGCAACGGCGTTAGCTTGTATTACCGGTGGAGTTACGACGCCGGCATTATTGAGTTTGGCCGGCGGATTGAGTTCGGGAGTGGCGTCGAACCTGCTGTCGGAGTTCACGCCCGACAAGCTGAAGAAATGGTTTGTGGATGTTCATCCCGACGATTTGAATCACAATCTCAAAAAACTCTTTGTCCGTTCCATTGGCGAAGCCCTGTCCAACATTCAAATCCTGTATGCCGAATCCGGCGCTTCCGTGCAGGAGAAGAAGGCAGTGCGGAAAATCATCCAAAAACTGCAAAAAGAATTGGAGACAAAAATGTCGGATTCAACTCAACTCAAGCTGGACGAACCGGAAATAAAGCAATTTCTCCATGCCCGTCAGGACGACGACGCCATCGTATCATACGTGCGCGAAAAGTTCGATGCAGCCGGAGTAAGTCCCTCTTTCGGGCAGTTCCTCGCACAGCATCTGGCGCCGCAAATACAACTGTGCTTTGGCGAAGGACTGAAAAATCCTGCAAACCATGAGGCATGGGTGGCTTTCCAGCGCATGTTGGCAGAAGACTTACAGGAAACGGTAAACAGGATTGAACAAACCCAGCAGGAAATAAAAGCCGAAATATCAGGCCTGCATCAGGGAACAAGCGGTTTCTCCGACGCGGACATGAAGGAAATCCGCCAGTTGAAAGAAATGCTTCAAAACAGGAACCTGATCAAGGTAAACATCAGCCGCGGCATTACCGGAGCATTGAAAAACATCGAGGCGAAGGAAAACGAACTGATTCGCACAACCACCGAAACGAATATCAACGTCCGTAAACTCAAAGTCATTGCAATAAGGATAGAAAAGAAGCAGAAACAGGAGGCTTTCGTCATCTATCTCTTCCTGGCGGTAACGCTCATCGCCATCGGCGCGCTTGTTTTCCATTTGCTCAACCAGCCATTTACCGCCACGATTCACGTCTACGGCTGGGAAGGCAGGCAACACCATCCGCTGGACGGCGAGGGCGCAATAGAACTGCGGCTTGGCGACAAGACGGAACGCGCCGGAATCAACCGGCAGGGCGAAGCCATATTCAAAAAAATACTTCCCGGATATAACGGCAAAACCCTCCCGGTCGCCATCGTCGAGACAGGAACAGAACCCTACTATCTGGCCGACAGCCTGGTGCCTGTCCGCAAAAATACGGCAAGCGAGATACAGGTACTGTTGCGGGGACTGGAAAAACTGGAAGGCACGGTCGTGGACAAAGACGGTCGCGGCATCGGCGGCGCTACCGTATGGACGGCAGGCCTCAGCGCTCAAACCAACGCGAGAGGCTTCTTTATGATAAACATTCCCCTCGAAAAACAGAAACGCCATCAGGAAGTCGAAATACAAAAAGACGGCTATAGGCCCTACCGGAACAGCGCCATGCCGATGGCCGGCGGCGACGGATGCCGGGTTATTTTGCAGAAAGAATAATTGTCAACAGATTACACGGATTTTCATAGAAACAATCTTATCCGGTTAAAAGTTTTTTTATTTTTCCGCACAGGTATACACTTTTTGGTTATCGAGTTGTTTCGTTGTCGAAAAATAAAGTTGCAGGGGTTGTTTTACAGATTTCCCGCGAACGAGGCAAGTCCATGTTGCGCAGAAAGAAATTTCTCCGTATCTTTGGCGGACGCAACGATGGCGTATCGGACGTAAAGCGCTTACAGATTACGCCTTGTATATGATGACAAGTTCATCGCTTCCTGTTCGGGATATTTCCTGACGTGGTTTTATTTATAGAAATGTATATGACTTTTAATTGTGATTCATGCAGAATAACAGTCTTGATCAACATATCTCCATTGAGAAAATAAAGCAGGGCGACGCCGACGAGTTTGAGCGAATGTTTCGCTTATACTACAAACGCATGTGCATCTATGCTGATAACATCATTGAGAACCGTCTTGAAGCGGAAGAGATTGTCTGCGACATATTTGTACGGTTGTGGGAAAAACGCGGACAGCTGAATATCCGGACATCGTTCGAATCCTATATCGTTTCGTCCGTTCACAATGCCGCGCTCAATTATCTGAAGCACGTCGATATAGAAGACAGATACCGCGAAAAGGCGCTGTATCAGATGAAACACATAGACCTGTTAAGTCCGGAAGGTTTTGATACGCCGCTGACCGACATGCTCACGAAGGAACTATATGAACATATCGAAAAAGCGCTCGCGACGCTGCCCCCGCAATGTCGCGAAGTTTTTGTTTCCCACACGATGGACGGACTGTCATACGAAGAAGTCGCCAAAAAACTGAATATCTCCATCAATACCGTTCGCACACAGATTACACGAGCCATAAAAAAGATGCGGACAGCCCTGGCCGCCTATGACCCGTACCGCCTGCGCCGGTAAAAAAAGTTAAGAATATCTAACGCCGTCACATCAAATTCGGGGCGGATTGTCTACTTTAATGAAATTGCAACAAATATACGTAATTAAAATTTTATCAGTGGACCAGATACCGACATATATTGAAGATATTCTTACCGCCCTGTTCTCGGGTGCCGCGAACGATTCGGAAGTGAAAGTCCTGCGGGAATGGCTCGACGTATCTCCCGAGCACGAAAAACTGTTGAAGGAATATCGTGAGATGAACTTCATAATGAAGAGCTATCGCCGCGACGGTATATATAATGTAGACGAGGCGTGGACAAAAGTATCACATGCCATACGAAGACATTCGTCCGGCCGCATCCGCCGTCTGGCACAGCGCCTGTCCCGCTACGCCGCCGTTTTCGTACTTGCCTTCGGGACAGGCCTGGCGGCGATGTATTTCTACCATTCTCGCCAGGAAGAAATGGAAACGACGGAAAACGAAGTCCATTATACCGAATTTACCATACCCTACGGCGCCAAATCAATGATTACCCTCCCGGACAGTTCCTCGATATGGATGAACGCCGGCAGCAAGCTCCGTTACAGTTCGGATTTCAATCAGACCGGGCGCGAAGTCTTCATCGAAGGCGAAGCCTATTTCAACGTAGCGAAAAACGCGGAAAAACCGTTTTTCGTAAAAACATCCGCCGTCACGCTGAAAGTGCTGGGAACCAGTTTCAACATAAAAGCCTATCCGGAAGAAAACAGTGTAGAGACGACCGTCGAATCGGGAAGCGTGCAGGTATTGAGGAATGTAGAAGGCCTTCTGTCCGACAGACTGATACTGACCGCAGGCCAGAAGGCGACCGTCATCAGATCTGTACACGCCGACAGCATGACGGCGATAGACCTGCTGCCGTCTTCTCCCGCCCCGAAGCCAAAAAGCGTGCTGCCCGAAGAACCGGCCATAAAAACGATTGTCGCAAAAAATGTGGAGACGGAACTGTATACCTCGTGGAAAGATGCACGCTGGCTGATCGAAAAGGAAACGCTGGAAGCGCTGGCCGTCAAGCTGGAAAGACGGTACAATGTCCACATATCCTTCACCGAGGAATCTCTGAAAAAGATTTCCTTTTCAGGCACACTTAAAGATGAAACACTGGAACAGGTGCTGGAAGCCATCAAACTGTCCGCACCGGTAAACTATACGGTTCGCCAAAACAGAGTGAAACTGTCAATGAACAAATGGATCTCGACTGGAAAATAAAAGAAGAATACAATAATAAGGACAACTAACCAACTAACTGTAATTTTATTAATTTTTTTAATTTGTAATGCCTATGAGAAGAATTTTTTTAAACCCCGGATTGACCCGGACAGTGAAATTCGTGTGCATAATGCTGCTTGTCGGAGCGACCGGTTTGTCGGCCGCACCCGACCAGAAATCAGCTGAGAACTTAACAACCGTTAAGGAGGGGGGTATATCTGTCAAGCCCGACCAGAAGTTGACTATCCGCAATCACAGGGGAACGTTGAGCGAGTTTTTCAAAGAAATTGAAAAACAGAGCGATTACCGGTTTTTCTACAACGACGAACTGGTAAACATTGAAAAGGAAGTATATCAACTGGATGTGAAAAACAAATCCATTGATGACGTATTGACCGCCTTGCTGGCAAATACCGGACTGAGGTACCGTAAATTAGATAACAACCTGATTGTTATCTCCTCTCTGGAACTGCTGCAAAGCGTGAGTGTAACGGGATCGGTCGTGGATGCGACAGGCGAAACGATTCCGGGAGTAAATGTCTCCGTAAAAGGGACGACGATCGGCACGATTACCAACGCAGACGGTAATTTCACGCTGAGCGTGCCCGACAACAACGCAGTGCTCGTGTTCTCGTTTATCGGATACGCGACGCAGGAAATCAAAGTCGGTACACAGCGCACGCTGCGAATCGTACTGGCAGAAGACAATGTGGCGCTGGAAGAAGTAATGGTCATTGCCTACGGTACGGTCAGAAAGAAGGACTTGATAGGTTCCGTATCCACGGTTGATGCCAAAACAATCGGACAGCAATCCGTTTCGACGGTCACCAGAGCGCTGGAAGGCGCGGTGCCCGGCGTACAGTTGTCGGCTGTTGACGGACAGCCCGGTATGGACATGCTCATCCGTGTGCGCGGATTGGGGTCGGCCAACGAAGCCAATGCCTATGCACTGATAGTCGTCGACGGTGTACCATCGCTGACAAGCGATGTGTTGACGACCATCAACTCCAAAGACATCGAATCCATCACCGTATTGAAAGATGCGGCATCGACGGCCCTGTACGGCTCGCGCGGCGCCAATGGCGTGGTGCTGGTAACGACCAAAAAAGGCGTGAAGGGAAAGGCTAAGGTGACGTACGAAGGCCGCTTCGGCGTGAATCAGGTCAGCTCGAACGGACAGTTCGACCTGATCGAAAACCCGAAGGACTACTACGAATACGCATGGCTGTCCATTTACAACGACGTGCGTTACAAATCGTCGCAGTCGATGGCGACCAACGTGCAGAATCCCAACATGAGCGATCAGGAGGCGCGGGAATTTGCCAGCGCACACCTGTTCGACTACAATGGAAGTACGGACCCGACCAAGTTTCAACGCAACTCACTGGGCAACTGGATGCTGTATAACGTACCCGGCGCAACGTATACCCAAACGGGGCCAGCCGGCAACAGCGCCAGCGCCACGATGAGCGGCGCCTATCTGGTAGGCACCGACGGAAAGCTGAATCCCAATGCACAGTTGCTTTACAACGACAGGTATTTCGACTGGTATTTCGTGGATAGGTTCAGGCAGGAACACAACGCTACGATCAGCGGCGCAAACGACAAGACGGATTACTTCATCTCGACCGGTTTCCTGGACGACCCTGCCTACGTACAGAACGCCATGTTCAAGCGCTATTCCGCCAGGGGAAACGTCAACGTACAGGTCTACGACTGGCTGAAGGCCGGACTCAACGCCTCCTATTCCAACCGTACGACACAGATGCCCGCCACCCGCTACGGACGTAATGCCGGCGCGGCAGGACAAAACCTCTTCCGGTGGTACGAAGCAGGAAATCCGCTGGCTTCCGTCTGGGCGCATAACATGGACGGCTCGTACAAGCTGGACAGCAACGGGAATAAAATCTTTACCAGCGCCCAGGGATTGACGGATTCGCCTCTCGGGACGACCAACGTCATCTATGGAGCGTACGATTTGCCGAAAGTTTTAGAGATGGATAAAGACATACAGACCTCCAACGACGTGGGTTTCCGCGGCTATGTCGAAGCAAAATTCCTGAAAGATTTTACCTTTACGGCTTCCGTCAATCAGGATGCTTACTTTACGCAGCGCCATCGCTACTGGAACAATACAACCGGCGCCGCCGTCAGCTATCGCGGTGCACTCGGCGAAACCTACCAGCACATCTACAACCTGGACCTGCAGCAACTGTTAAAGTACGACAAGGCCATCGGGCGGCATCATATTGATATGGTCGCAGGTCACGAATTTCAACTGTATCGGCAGGAGAATCTGAGTACCAGGTACAATAACTCTTTGATACCCGGTTTCGACACCTATGCCAACTTTGTCGGATACAATCAAAGCAGTACGTTCGGCAACGGAGGCGGTAAAGACCGGTTTGCCATGGAAAGTTATTTCGGTCGTGCCAACTACTCGTACAATAACAAGTATTACGGCGAAATTTCCCTGCGTGGCGACGGTTCCTCCAAGTTCAAGAAACCCGAAAACCGCTGGGGACTGTTCTGGTCTGTAGGCGGCGGCTGGCGTATATCTGCCGAAGATTTCATGGCCTCGACCAGCGAATGGCTGAACGATTTGAAACTGCGCGGCAGCTACGGAGTAATCGGCAACCAGAACGGACTGGGATACTATTCCGGTTATCAGACATGGGGTTTCGGAGCTTCTTCCTATACGTATTCCGGAGCTTCATGGAGCGTACAGCCGGCCCAATACACGCTCTCCATCGGCAATTTCCCGAACGACGAACTGACGTGGGAAAACGTACATACGCTGGACGGCGCACTTGAGTTCCGCATTTTCGACAGGATTTCAGGCTCGGTGGAATATTATAACCGGACGACGGCAAACATGATTTGGGCGCAGCCCATTGCCTTCTCTCTCGGACAGCGCACGCTGGACAAAAACACAGCCAAGATGAACAACTACGGTGTGGAAGCCTCGGTGGATGTCGCTCTGGTTCGGAATAAGGACTTGTACTGGTCGGTAAATCTGAATGGTACACACTACCGGTCGGTCATCAAGTCGGTGCCTGCGGGCGTCGGTTCGGGCGAAGACAACACGTGGGAAGCCTACAACGGCACCTTCCTGCGCGGCGAAGGAAAGGACTATTATAACATGTATTACTACAAGTACTGCGGCGTGGATCAAAAATCCGGTCTTGCCCTCTATCAGGCAACCGTATCGGCAACAGACCTGCAAAATGCGGCAGACAACCCGAATGATGCCCGATTCAACGATATTCGCGGACATCAGGTCGGCGACATTATCCAGACCGTCAACTACGAAATAGCCGACCGCTACGAATATGGCTCGGCTACGCCCGACATTATCGGCGGTTTCGGCACAACGCTGCAATACAAAGGTTTCGACCTGTCCGCGCTCTTCTCCTTCCAACTCGGCGGACTCTTCCTGAGTAATGACTTTGCCTACAATCTGTACAACGGTACGAACGGACAACTCGGCATAGCGCTCTCCAAAGAGCTGCTGGGCGATACCTGGACGCCGGAAAATACCGGCGCCAAATTTCCCATGCAGATGTACTCGAACGACCCGTACACGACCGGCTGCACGCTGGGTAGCTGGAAATATACCGACATGGCGCTGTTCAGCGCTTCGTACCTGAACATGAAAAACTTCACCGCAGGATACACCCTGCCCGAGTCGCTGTTGAACAGAATCGGATATGTCAGCAACCTGAGGGTTTTCGTCACGCTGGACAACATGTATACGCTCACCGCAAAAAAAGGCGTTGAACCGCGCATGTCACTCACCGGCGGCGCCGATGTCGGCGCTTCTCCCTATCCCTACATGGGAAGCATGTCGGTGGGAGTTGATATATCATTTTAATAAACTAATGAAAGGAATATAACAATGAAAAAGTATTTAACAGGAATCCTTTTAACAGGATTGATAATGACTTCCTGCAGCGATCAACTGGAGGTTACACCTCCCAACAGCATTACGCAGGAACAGATTGACGAGTTGTTGAAGAATGGCGACGAAGCCACCAAGCAGTTAGTATTTAGCAGTCTGGTAGGAGGACTGCCCGCCCGCTTCCGTGCCGGCGTGCCGAACGGCGAATCCGTAGGACGGTATAACAATACGCAGGGCCTGGACTGTATGCGCAGCATGGAAGGTAACGACGTCGTTTTCGGCGAAAGAGACCCGCGAAGCTGGGGAGCGGATGAATATATGATGAGAGACCTGTATTCGGAGAGTTCCTCCAAAGCAGCTTATTACTGGGATTTTGCCTGGGAAAACATCAATACGGCCAACAAACTGTTGAAGTACATGACCCCCGACGTTGTGGGCGAATCGGCCACTCTGAAACAGTACAAGGCGATTGCGCTCACGGTACGTGCCTATTACTACAACTACCTGATGGAAAACTTCCAGGACGCTTACATGAACGGCGGAAGCAGCAAGCTGGGAATCATGTGGTATGACACATGGAATCCCCTGCAGCCGAACAAACCGCGCGAGACGGCCACCCAGACATACAACTATATCAAGGCCGACATTGCGGAAGCCGTCACTCTGTTCAGTGGAACCATCGGCTACACCGCAAGTACGGAAGACGTAGACCTGGGTGTGGCTGCCTTTACGCAGGCACGGGTAGCTTTGTGCATGGGCGACTGGCAGACCGTCGTTTCGGCCTGCGACATTGTTCTGGACAAGAACAGCAAGTTGATGACCGAAAGCCAGTATGTCCAGAAACTGGCCGCAGACACGGCGATCTACCGGGCTGACAGTTCCGGTTTCCTGAACAACGCAAGAAACCCGGAAGTATTGCTCGGATGGGGAACAAGCAGTTCGACAAAAACCAACGGCGCATGGCGAAACATCTTCACCAACAGCTACGGCGGTTCGGAGGAGTGTTTCTGGCGTATCGACGACCAACTCTACGATCGGATTGACGACAACGATTATCGCAAGGACAATTTCATGATAGAGCCTTTCGGCGAATACCTCTATCCGCCCGAAGCAAACGGCACTACGGCCTATATCCCGGCCTATTCCAATCTCAAGTTTGCAGCCATGGTAGGCATCGGAGGCGGCACGGACAAGACGACGAACAACACAGTATGCGATTACTACATGCGCGTGTCCGAAGTCCTGCTGATGAAAGCCGAAGCGCAGGCGCAGGCTGGCAACGAAGCCGGCGCCAAAGAGACGCTGAACATCCTGCTGGCAGCACGCACGAAGGCAGGCGCTCCGACCCTGACTTGCGACAACTACCTGGGAGCCGGCAACATGACGCTGATGCAACTGATACAACTGCAAACGCGGATTGAGATGTGGGGCGAACGCGGACTGGAATTTTACAACAACAAGCGATGGAATATTCCCGTTGACCGCACAAGCTCAAAAATTCACCCGGCGAAGATCACGTACCCCGTCAACCTGATGACGCTGCAAATCCCGAAAAACGAACTGGATTACAATCCGCTGTGTGAACCGAATTGATTTGTTTCCAATTAATGTTTTTTGAAAGACCTGCCGGGAGTCAAATCCCGGCAGGTTCTTTTACGCTTCAAACTGCCGTAACAAACCTGAAAACTTCAACATGAATATAAATCAGAATCAAACAGGATGAAATCATCAGACAAACTCTTACCCTGCATTTTGCTGTTTGCGGCAGCAACATTTTTTTATGCCTGCTCGGACAAAGCCCCTCAACCGGTATCGGCCGAACTGGTGCAGTATCACGGCCGGAGTATTCCGGCTATCAATGGCACATACGTTCCTCCCATCGTATATTCGCCGCCGTTCAGCATCTCGCGCAACCCTTACTGGGAAGACGGGCGAATCAATTACGACAATTTCGCAAAGGCGGGGATTGACCTGGTGGAGATGCACATCGAACTGCGCAATGCGTGGAATCCGGACGGCACGCTGAATATCCCCATGGTCAGGCACGAACTGATCAGCACGTTACAGGGTATCCTTGCCATCAATCCCAAGACATATTTCCAGGTCAGGCTGGATTTCCATGCGCCCTACTGGTGGCTGAAGCAATATCCCGAAGAACGGGTCGGCTATGCCACCGGACCGATTGATTTCAGTACGGCAAACGACATTGTACGTGCGCCCAACGCCAGCATGACTTCGGAACGGTGGAAAGAAGACGCCACGCAAATCCTGAAGCAGTTCCTCGACTATCTCAACACAACGGACGTCGGGCAGCGCGTATACTCCTTCATGCTGGGCGGAGGTTGCGGCAGTGAATGGCACTATTTCGGCTACAAGCAGGAACCGGACACGGGCGACGCCATGACCCGGTATTTTCGCCGGTGGCTGTCGGAGAAATACGGTACGGACAAGGCCTTGCAGGAAGCCTGGAACCGTCCGGACGCGACAATTGCCGCCGCCACCGTTCCCGATCTTGCCGAACGCCGTTATAACACGGGCGTCTTCCGTGATCCGCAGAAGGAGCGCCGGATCATCGACTACTTCCACTGTCACCAGAAAACGACGGAAGACGCCATCCATTATTTCACCCGGTTTCTCAAGGAAAACTGGCCGCGTAAAGCGCTGGTCGGCCTTTTCAACGGTTACCTCTTTTACGACAACGACTTCAATGCGAACGGCCACCTCTATTTCGACCGGTTACTCGACAGCCCCTACATCGACTTTTTCGCCGGCCCGTACAACTACAGCCGGGAAGCGCGCGACCTGGGCGGCACGAGCCAGCAGCGCGCCCTGGTGGAATCGGTCAACCTGCACGGGAAACTATTCATGACCGAACAGGACAGGCTTTTGCATCCGATTACCCAGTCGCGTTCCGACGAAGCCGCGCTCAAAAACGACGATGAGAGCATTGCCACGTTGCGCACCAACTTTGCCCAGTTAGTCAGTCGCGCCTCGGGATACTGGTTTGAAGAGTTCAGTTCCTTTCCGGGTTTTCCTCCTTTCTGGCAAAATCAGCCGCTGAAGGAAGTGGCCGGGAATTTCAACACGCCGGCCATCATGGCAGAGATCAAACACCAGAAAACCTTCTGCGACGAAATGATTCACCGCGACTACGAATCCGCGGCGGATGTAGCCTTCTTCTACGATTTCAATACCTATTATTATATGGCGGAAGGCGGCAATCTCCAGACGCGCGAAATCGAACACGCCTCCAACAACGGCATGATTTCCGACGCCTATCGCAGCGGCGCCTCGTTCGACACCTACCTGTTCAGCGACCTGCGACGGATAGACCTGGCCAAATACAAAGCCGTCGTTTTCGGTACGACCTACTGCATGAGCGATGCGGACATGGATTTCATCAACCGGGAAGTCAAGAAGGACGGCCGCACGGTGATTTTCACCTACGCGCCCGCCTATACGGACGGTGATAAATTAGATATGGGTCGCATAGGGAAAATCACGGAGATGGACGTCCGTTCCATTCAAATGGACACTCCGCCGATGGTAACTGTCAACGGCAGGGATTACGGCCTGCTCTCGGCCGGTCTGTCAACGAACGGTTCGATCGGGCGCGTGCCGATCAGTCCGCTGTTTGCCATAGACGATCCGCAGGTGGAAGTGTTGGGATATTACAGAGATTCGCAGACTGCCGCCATTGCGCAAAAGAAGCAGGCCGGTTATACGGTAGTCTATTCCGCCCTGCCGCTGCGCGACCCGGACCTGATGCGCCGGTTATTCCGCGAAGCCGGAGCGCATATTTACAGTGACAGCAACGATGTAATCATTGCCGGCGGCGGCATCGTCTGTCTTGCGACGAAGGAAGACGCGGGCGGCAAACGCATCCTTCGCCTGCGGAACGGGCAGAAGGTGGAACTGGAAATGGCGCCGGCCTCCACCGTCATATTGGATGCACAGACAGGCCGGCGTATTTTCGAGTAATGTTGCAGATTAAAAATAATTTTGTATATTTGCCATCGGTAATTTCAAATACATGAAAACAAAATGAACATCAAACAGAAAGTAATCACCCTGTGTCTTTTCGCGGGGCTGACCACGGGACTGCGGGCGCAGGAATTCGTTACGCCCGCCGACGTCAGACAGTGGGTCGAACAGCGTTTTGCCAAAGGGCAGACACCGCCGTTTTCTTTCATATACGGCGGTAAAAAATCGGACAGTTTCATCCGGAACTGGCAGTATAAAGCGGAAAAACTGCCTGCGGACGAGCCGGATGCGGAAAAGTTTCTCTATACTTATACCGACCGAAGCAGCGGGTTGGAGGTGCGTTGCACGGTGACCTGCTTTACGGATTTCCCGGCGGTGGACTGGGTGCTGAATTTTACCAACACCTCGCGACGGAATACGCCGCTTATCGAACAGGCCGAAGTCATCAACCATACGTTT
>JAISXP010000148.1 GCA_031270465.1 Tannerella sp.
TCTTTCTAACATAAAAATTACAAGCACTATGAAACAATTGAAATACATATCCGCAATCCTGATTCTGGCCGTATCGGTTACTTTCTCCGGCTGCAAGGACGACTACCTGGATACGGTGCCGACATCCGACATCTCCGACGTCACGGCTTTTTCTTCTCTGGATAACCTGCAGCTTGTTCTGAACGGCATCTACCGCAAAATGGTTTCCCAGGACGGCAGCAGCCAGGGACTGGGCGGAGAGCCGGGATACATCGTCTCGCGCGAAACGCTCGGCGACGACTTGACGTGGCAGACCAACACGTGGCACAAGACTACACACCAGTGGAGCGCACACCGCTCGGCTGTAAACAGTGTCACCACATTCCCCTGGCGGTACTACTACCGCTGGATCATGCATGCCAACTTCATACTGGAAAACATCGACCAGTATGAGCAGCTCAACCCGTCGCTCCACCACGGCATCAGGGGCGAGGCGCTGGCCATACGCGCTTACGCACACTTCCTGCTCGTGCAGATGTACGGCAAACGGTTTCAGGCGGGAGATGCCAACGGCCAGCCGGGCGTACCCATACGCCTCGATTCCTCACTCGAACCGCAGGAGCGCAGCTCGGTAGCGCAGGTCTACGATCAAATCGTCAAAGACCTCGACGAAGCCATTCAACTGCTCGAAGGCTACACTCCCGTGGATGTGCAGACGCACATCACGCAGGACGTCGCTTACGGCCTGAAAGCGCGCGTGGCGCTGACACAGCAGGACTACACCGCAGCCGCCTCTGCTGCTCACGCCGCTATCGAGACAGCTAAAAAGGGAGGATATAAACTGATGGAAGGAGACGAACTCTACAACGGCTTTGCCGACATCACTACCGCCACGAAGGAAGCCCTCTGGGCTGCCCGAACCAAGTCCGACCAGACCGTATACTTCTATCACTTCATGGCTTACATGTCGTGGAACGACAACACGACCGCCATCCGGCAGGGCGTGAAGGCCATCTCGCTCGATACGTACGAAATGATGTCGCCCTCCGACCTGCGACGCAAGTGGTGGGACCCGGAAGGCTCGCGCAATGACCTGGTCGGAGGCGACTACAATTCCTACGTCACCTATCCCGGACAGGGACGCAAATTCCGCGCCCGTTCGCAGTCCGACCATGTCAGCGACTACGCCTTCATGCGCATAGCCGAACTCTACCTCATCGAAGCCGAAGCGCTGGCACGGACGGGAAAAGACGCCGAAGCTCAAAACGTGCTGACGGAGTTCGCCCTCACGCGCGACCCGGAATATGCACCGTCGAATACCGGCGAGGCGCTGATCGGGGAAATCATGACGCATCGACGCATCGAACTCTGGGGCGAAGGATTCCGGTGGTTCGACCTCAAGCGACTGAATCTGCCTATGGACAGGACGGGCAGCAACTTCGACCTGTCGTTCTGCGCCGTGATGCACGTCGATGCCGGAGACATCAGGTGGCAGTGGGCTATCCCGCAGGAAGAACTGGACAGCAACGACCTGATGAAACCCAACGAATAGACAGGCTAAGGCCTTTTATTGCATGAAAGTTTAAAGTCCGGAGATTCAAATTTTTTCCCTGAAAGGGACTGCCTCAAAATGAGGCAGTCCTTTTTCATTTTATCGAAAGGAGGTATTTGACTGCGTCTATTTTCATTTCAGATTGTTGCGAAACGTTCATTACTCAACTGACGGGCTTGTCTGCCCGAAAGACGTTTCAGGAAACACTGTCTGCCGCAGCCGTAGAGATGCAAAATCTTACGTCTCTAATTTTCACCTCTTCCAGAAACTTGGCAGGAAGAGCGTGAGTATCGTAAATATTTCAAGTCGCCCGACCAGCATCAGGAAAGAAAGCGTCCACTTGGTCACGGCAGACAGGTCGCTGAAGACGCCTCCGGTAAACTTGCCCAGCGCCGGCCCGACGTTTCCGATAGAAGAGACAGCCAGCCCGACGGATTCCTTAATCGGCAGGCCGTCGATCAGCAGTACGGCGCATCCTGCAATTATCAGGATGACATAAACGAACGCAAACGTTTGCACGCGCTGTACCGTGTCTGCGGGAATGACCTGACCGTTCATACGGACGGGTATGACGGCATTCGGATGCGTCTGCTTTCTGAACTCGTTGCGCATATTTTTGATGAGGATGACGAAACGCCCCATCTTCAGACCGCCGGAAGTGGAACCCGCACAACCGCATACGACCATCAATATCAAAACGGTCAGACTGAAAAGCGTCCCCCATGCGGCGTAATCGGACACTACGAATCCCGTAGTGGTGATGAGAGAAGTGATTTGAAAAAGCACTTTCCGGAACAGCAACTCCAGGCCTGCGTCCCGATCCCTGAAAAACAGTATTGCCGTTACGATGAGGGTCGACACGATGATAAACATCGCCAGATAACGCATTTCCTCATTCTTGGCCATTTTTTTGCTCTTCCCTTTGAACAGAAAATATATCAGCGTGAAATTAAGAGCTGCGATGAACATGAAAACAGTCGTAATATAATATATATAAGGAGAGTCCCAATAAGCAATACTGCCATTTTTCGTTGAATATCCTCCCGACGATACGGTGGTCATGGCGTGGTTGACCGCATCAAACAGATTCATTGGACCTGCCCACAAAAGCAGCGTCAGAATGCAGGTAATCAGCAGATAGATGCCGAAAAACCGTTTGGCGACCTGAGTGACGCGCGGCAGGAAATGTTCGTGCATGATGGCGGATGTCTCGGCATCGAAAAGTTGGTTTGCCCCTCCGCCGACGAGGGGAAGCAGGGCGACAGTAAACACGATGATCCCCACGCCTCCCTGCCACTGCGTCAGGCTGCGCCAGAACAGGATACCGTGCGGCAGGGCTTCGACGTCGGCAAAGACGGTCGAGCCTGTTGTCGTATAGCCGGCCATCACTTCGTAAAAAGCATCCGTCACATTGTCGATATATCCGCCGAAAAGGTAGGGCAACATGCCGAAAAACGAAAGCAGAATCCACGTCAGCGTGACGGCCAGACTGCCCTCGCGCCTGCCCGTATACCGCTGGCGGCTGTTTCGTCCTATCAGCCAGAATATCAGCCCTGCGCCCAGCATGATTCCGAACGAAGCGAACAACGGCCCGCAGTCCGGCTCGCGATAGTGAAATGCTACACCTGTGGCGCAAAGAACGAAAAAACTTTCAAGCACATGCATCATTCCCAGCACCTTGAAAACAAACCGTATATTCAGAGGAAACATAACGCCTGCTCAGTTGAAGTATTTTTTCAGTTTGCTCATGGCCGAATCCCGACAGAAAACCATCACGCGGTCGTTGGCGCAGATTTGAGTATCGCCGTCGACCATCATGGGTTCGCCGTCACGTATCAGTCCACCCAAAGTCATGTCTCGCGGAAGGTTCAGATCCTTCACCTGTTGGCGGGTAATGTAGGAATGCTGGCGGGCTACCAGTTCGGCGACATTGGCGTTTGCGATGGCAAGACACTTGATGTTGGACACGTCCGCATCGAGCAGGAACTGGTAAATGTGACTGGCGGCAATCAGTTTCTTGTTGATCACCGAGCCGATGTCCATTTTGGTTGCCAGCGGGATATAGTCGATGTTCTCCACCTGCGCGATGGTTTTGTATACGCCGAAGCGCTTGGCAGCCATACATGCCAGGATGTTGTTGCTCGAATCGTCGGTCAGCGCGATAAACGCCTGCGTCTTCTGGATTCCTTCCTGCAGCAGCAAATCCGTGTCGCGCGCGTCTCCGTTGATAATTAACACATTGTTCGGAAGCGTTTCGGACAGATGAACGCTTTTTTCGCGATTGGATTCGATGATTTTTATCTGGATGTGATCCGGCAGATACTGGCATGCCCGATAAGCGATCCGGCTGCCGCCCATGATCACGATGTTTTTGATTTCGGGGCCATGCTTGCCGGTAAATATGCGCACTTCCTTTTCGTACTGGCTCATGGTACTGATAAAGACCAGGTCGTCCACCTGAATATAATCCTGTCCGCGCGGAATAATCATCTCGCTGTCGCGCTTGATGGCTACGATGTGATACATCTTTTTGTTGTTTGCAAGCAGTTCATACAGCGGCTTACCGATGATGGGCGCATTTTCGCGGATTTTGACGCCAATCAGAATGAGGCTGCCGCCGAACAATTCCCAGTACTGCCGCGTCCACGGACGCTTGACGGCGACGACGATTTCCTTTGCCGCCAGCATCTCGGGATAAATCATGGAACTGACACCTATTTTTTCGAACAGTTCCCTGTTTTTGGGCAGCAGGTATTCGTAGTTGTTGATGCGGGCGAAAGTCTTTTGCGCGCCGAGAGTGGCGGCTAACATGCAGGCCGTTATGTTCGTCGTCTCTTCGGGCGTGACGCTGACGAACAGGTCGGCCTTCTTCACGCGGGCATCTTCGAGGTCTTTCAGCGAAGTAGGGTTCCCGACTATCGGCAGGATGTCAAAACCCGAATTGGCGAAAGCTAATTTCTCATCGTCTTCGTCCATGATGACGATGTCGTGTTGTTCGCGGGACAGCATTTTTGCCAGGTGCGTCCCGACTTCTCCCGCTCCGGCAATCACTACTTTCATGACATAATATTGATAAATGAAATCTCAGTATGGCTTTTTTTGTCCGCAGACGTATCTTTAGCGTGTGCGGAAGACAAAAATTCTCTGACAGTTCCGGCAATGCCGGCCGCGTCCATGCCGCAGTGTCCGAAGAGTTCGGAAATACTCCCGTGTCCGATGAACGTGTCTTTTATGCCGACGCGTCTCACCTGCGGAGTGTAGCCGTTTTCGGCCATAAACTCGACGACGGCGCTCCCCAGCCCGCCGGTAATCGTTCCATTCTCGACAGTCAGGATGCATCTGAATCGTTGCCCGACCTCGTGAAGAATCGCACTGTCGATGGGCTTGAGATAAATCATATCGTAGTGCGCCACGGAATAACCCTCTTTTTCAACAGTTTCGATAGCCCGTATGGCCTCGTTCCCGATGGGCCCTATCGAGAGCAGTGCGAGATGGTTGCCGTCGCGCAGTTTTTTCCCTTTTCCGGGAGGCAGGATTTCCAGTTTATTCTGCCAGTCTTTCAACTCTCCCTTGCCGCGCGGATAACGAATGACGAAAGGCCCCGAATGGACGTAGCCCGTATACATCAGATTGCGCAAGTCCACCTCATTCAACGGCGAAGCAATGGTCAGCCCGGGTATCGGGCGCAGGCAGGCCATGTCGAACACTCCGTGGTGCGTGACGCCGTCTTCACCGACCAGTCCTGCGCGATCGAGACAAAGTACTACGTGCAGCCTCTGTATGGCTATATCGTGAATAACCTGATCATAAGCACGCTGCATAAACGACGAATACACGTTGCAGAAAGGTATCAGCCCCTCTTTTGCCAACCCTGCGGCAAACGTGACGGCATGACCCTCGGCGATTCCCACGTCGAAAGCGCGGTCTGGAAACGCTTTCATAAGGAAATTCATGGAACAGCCTGTCGGCATGGCCGGCGTGATCCCCATGACACGGCTGTCCTTTTCGGCCAGTTCGACCAGCGTATGACCGAAAACGTCCTGATAATTCTGCGGTTCGTTCAGTTTGGGAGGGATTACGCGCTGCCCCGTCTCCTTGTTGAATCTGCCCGGAGCATGCCATTCGGCGGCCGATATTTCCGCAGGCTTGAAACCTTTCCCTTTCGTCGTCTTGATATGCAGCAGTTTGGGGCCTTTCATGTGCCTGATGTCGTTCAGTTTGCGAACGAGGTCAGCAACGTTGTGTCCGTCGACAGGACCGAAGTATCTGATGCTGAACCCTTCAAACAGGTTGTGGTTTCGACTGATCAGGGCTTTCAGGCTGTTGTTGAAACGAAGGATATTTTCCCTGCGTTTCTCGGAAATCAGATTCATTTTAAGCAGCTTCCGGTATATGTTGAAACGAATTTTGTTGTATGCGTGGCTGGTCGTGATGTTGACCAAATATTTGCTCAGTCCGCCAACACTCTGGTCGATGGCCATATCGTTGTCGTTGAGAATAATCAGCAGATTGTTCGGATTGGAGGAAGCGTTGTTCAGACCTTCGTAAGCAAGTCCGCCGGTCATGGCGCCGTCGCCGATGACGGCTACGACGTGTCGTTCCGCTTCGTGCTTTATCTCGGAAGCGATGGACATCCCCAGCGCGGCAGAAATGGAATTGGATGCATGTCCTGCAACAAAGGCGTCGTATTCACTTTCGTCGGGACTGGGAAAACCGCTGATGCCGTTGAACTGTCTGAGTGTATGAAAGATGTCGCGGCGGCCGGTCAGTATTTTGTGCCCGTAAGCCTGGTGCCCCACATCCCACACAATACGGTCGTAAGGCGTCCGGAAGACGTAGTGAAGCGCGACGGTCAGTTCAACCGTGCCAAGACTTGCGCCCAGGTGCCCCGGATTTTCGGACAGCACGTCGATAATATACCGGCGCAATTCCAAGCAAACCTGTTCCAATTTCTCAACAGGCAATTTCCGCAGGTCGGCGGGGCTGTCTATGCATTTCAACAGATGTTCCTGTTCGTTCGAATCCATCGTGTTCCTTTTTGCTGCAAAAGTACACAATTCAGACAATATACGAGTGACGCCGGGGCAAAAAAAGCAGTCCCGGCAGAAAAAAACGCAACGAACGAAAAAAATAGTGTGAAAAAATTTGTCGGTAACAGAATAGTCCGTAACTTTGCAGCCGATTTTTCGAAAGACAAATTAAAAAATATATATAACTGAAATTTATGATTATTGTTCCATTGAAAGAAGGCGAAAGCATAGAAAAAGCGCTGAAGAAGTTTAAACGGAAGTTCGAGAAGACGGGTGTCGTGAAGGAGTTGCGCAACCGTCAGGCTTTTGTTAAACCCTCTGTCGAAAAAAGAAAAGAGCGCATTCGTGCCATTTATGTTCAGCAGCTCCAGCGCGCCGAAGAATAAATTAAATTCCGAATAATTTCATTTTTTTATTTGCCGGAATGATTTTTTATTCCTACATTCGTTGCATCAAAATGATGTGATGTATATGCATATAGATTCATTTCTGGATTATCTTCGCTATGAGAGAGGCTATTCCGCTCATACGGTCGAAGCTTACGGTAGAGACTTGCTCCAGTTTGCCCTATATATTAATGTATATACGGAAAACAAAGCGTTTGATCCGCACCTGATAGATTCCGACCAGATTCGGAACTGGCTCGTATCATTGCTGGACAGCCGAATCACAGCATCGTCGGCAAACCGCAAGCTCAGCGCTCTGAAATCCTATTTCAGATACCTGCTCAAGCAGAATGTTGTCAGCAAAAACCCGCTGCAGCTGATATCCGGTCCAAAAAAGAAACCCGTATTACCCTCGTTTCTGAGAGACAGGGACATATCGCGATTACTGGACAGCGACGATTTCGAAGATGATTTTGAAGGAATACGCGACAGACTGCTGCTCGAGTTGCTCTACGAGACAGGCATACGCCGCGCCGAACTTGCCGGCATCAGAAAAGAAGATGTGGACATCAGTGCCATGCAGTTGAAAGTAACGGGAAAACGAAACAAGCAACGGCTGATTCCGTTTGCAGAACGTCTGCAGGGAATGTTGAAAACTTATCTCGATGCAAAACAAAAAACGGTGGCAGGCGACAGCGGCCGACTTTTTGTCCGCCCAAACGGCGAACCGCTATCACCAGCCATGGTTTATTACATAGTTAAAAAACGATTGGGCGCCATACCGGCAACGAACAAACGCAGCCCGCACGTCCTGCGGCATACGTTCGCAACAAGCATGCTGAACGACGGCGCAGAACTGAATGCCGTCAAGGAATTATTGGGGCACAGCAGTCTGGCATCGACGTCGGTATATACGCACATCACTTTTGAAGAATTGAAAAAAGTGTATCACGCTCATCCAAGAGCAAAAAAGTAAAGGAGGTTTTATGGAAATCAGAATTAATGCAATTCATTTTGATGCAACGGAACGCCTCGAAGCGTTCATCCAGAAAAAAGTGTCTAAATTAGACCAGTATTATGACGGCATCCTCGCTGCCGAAGTCAACCTGCGAGTCGTCAAACCTGAAACCGCTCAAAATAAACAGGCGAGTATCAGGCTGATGATAAAAAACAATGACTGCTTTGCCGAAAAAACAAGCAACACTTTTGAAGAGGCTGTCGACCATGCCGTAGTCGCACTGGAAAAACAACTTCTTAAAGTAAAAGAAAAAATCAGGACAAAATAAAAAAAACCGCATATAAATTTTGGCATATAATAAATAATGCCTAAATTTGCAGCCGTTTCGCCGAAAGACAGAGCGTTTCGCCTGAAAAGCCTCTTTAGCTCAGTTGGCCAGAGCACGTGATTTGTAATCTCGGGGTCGTTGGTTCGAATCCGACAAGAGGCTCAACAAGAGGCGTTTGCAGGGCGGAGCGATAAAATTTCTCCATGTATTTCCGGGAAAGGGGATAACAAAAATCTTCCCGGAAGCGGGAGATGTAGGCTAAAAAAAATAATGCCTGTGTAGCTCAGCGGTAGAGCACTTCCTTGGTAAGGAAGAGGTCCCGAGTTCAAGTCTCGGCACCGGCTCAGGGTTTGGATGAATTTAATGAATACAATTATTTAAATAGAGACAATTTATTATGGCAAAAGAACATTTTAACAGGACGAAACCGCATGTAAACATCGGTACGATTGGTCACGTTGACCACGGTAAAACAACATTGACGGCTGCTATTACAACCGTATTGGCAAAAAAAGGACTTTCGGAAATACGTTCGTTCGACTCGATCGACAACGCACCGGAAGAAAAAGAAAGAGGTATTACCATTAATACCGCACACGTGGAATACGAAACGGCAAATCGTCACTATGCCCACGTGGACTGTCCCGGTCACGCCGACTACGTAAAGAACATGGTAACAGGTGCCGCCCAGATGGATGGCGCCATCATTGTAGTAGCCGCTACGGATGGCCCGATGCCCCAGACTCGTGAACATATCCTTTTGGCGCGTCAGGTGAACGTCCCCAAGCTGGTTGTGTTTATGAACAAATGCGACATGGTGGACGACGAAGAAATGCTTGAACTGGTAGAAATGGAAATGCGTGAACTGCTTTCATTCTACGAATTTGACGGTGACAATACGCCGGTGATCCGGGGATCCGCACTGGGCGCGCTCAATGGCGACGCCAACTGGGAAGAAAAAGTAGTGGAACTGATGGAAGCCGTGGATACATGGATTCCGCTGCCTCCGCGCGATGTCGACAAACCGTTCCTGATGCCGGTCGAAGACGTGTTCTCGATCACGGGTCGCGGCACGGTTGCCACAGGACGTATCGAAACCGGTATCATTAAAACCGGCGAAGAAGTGGAAATCATCGGACTGGGCGCCGAAAAAGGCAAGAAATCCGTTGTAACCGGCGTGGAAATGTTTCGCAAGATACTGGACGAAGGACAGGCAGGCGACAACGTTGGACTGCTTCTCCGCGGCATCGACAAAAACGAAATCAAACGCGGTATGGTGCTCTGTCATCCGGGAAAAATACAGCCCCACTCCAGATTCAAGGCAGAGGTTTATATCCTGAAAAAGGAAGAAGGCGGCCGTCACACGCCGTTCCATAACAAATACCGTCCGCAGTTCTACATTCGTACACTGGACGTGACCGGCGAAATCACACTGCCGGAAGGCGTAGAAATGATAATGCCGGGCGATAACGTGACCATTGAGGTGGAACTGATTTACCCGGTAGCATGTAACGTAGGACTCCGCTTCGCCATCCGCGAAGGAGGACGCACGGTAGGCGCCGGTCAGATTACCGCACTGGAAGACTGACACACGGACAATACAAACAGACAGGGATCGTACCGAAAAGAACATCTTTTTTTGATATATCCCTGTTGAACACGGAAGTAGCTCAGTTGGTAGAGTACCGGTCTCCAAAACCGGCTGTCGGGAGTTCGAGCCTCTCCTTCCGTGCATAATTCAAAAAATTGATGAAAAAAATAGTTGCGTATTTCAGGGACTCGTATAACGAGCTTGTACATAAAGTTTCATGGCCAACCCAGAAAGAGTTGGCCAGCAGCGCAGTGGTGGTTATGTTTGCTTCCCTTATCATCGCTGTGGTGATTCTTGTGATAGATTCGGCTTTTGAAGGAATTATGAAATTTGTTTACTAACGTCTTTAGAAGGTTTTTGGTAATGTCGGAATCTCAACATAAATTCTATGTGCTCCGTGCCATCAGCGGCAAGGAGAACAAGGTGCGTGAATACCTCGAGGCAGAGATAAAAAAGTCTGACCTGGGTAATTACGTATCGCAGGTGCTGATACCTACCGAAAAAACCTTTACCATACGTAACGGCAAGAAAGTGCTCAAAGAACGCGCCTACTTGCCGGGCTACGTGCTGGTAGAAGCCAATCTGGTGGGAGAAGTAGCGCATCGCCTGCGCCAGATCCCCAATGTCATCGGTTTTCTTGGCGGATCGGACAAACCCGTTCCGTTGCGTCCTTCGGAAGTCCGCCGCGTGTTAGGCACGGTAGACGAACTGCAGGAACAAACGGAGGAATTGGACGTGCAGTACTATACGGGCGAAACCGTGAAAGTGACCTATGGCCCTTTCAACGGTTTCAGCGGCGTGATAGAAGAAGTGAATGCCGAAAAGAAGAAACTGAAAGTGATCGTCAAAATCTTCGGACGCAAGACGCCGCTTGAATTGAACTATGTACAAGTGGAAAAAGAATAACATTGCTGTTACGGGCAACAGACCCTCTTTCCAAAATTAAATTATTATATAACAAAATTTTAAAGAAATGGCTAAAGAAATTGCAGGACAAATCAAATTGCAGATTAAAGGAGGAGCCGCAAACCCTTCTCCACCCGTCGGACCGGCATTGGGTTCGAAGGGTATTAATATTATGGAGTTTTGCAAGCAATTCAATGCCAGAACCCAAGAACAGGCCGGTAAGATATTGCCCGTGGTAATTACGTATTATGCGGACAAGACATTTGAATTTGTCGTAAAAACGCCTCCCGTAGCCATCCAATTGCTGGAAGCGGCCAAGGTAAAAGGCGGTTCGGCGCAACCCAACCGTAAAAAAGTGGCGCAAGTCTCGTGGGATACGGTACGGACCATAGCCGAAGCCAAATTAGTCGATCTGAACTGTTTTTCTGTCGAATCCGCCATGAAGATGGTTGCCGGCACGGCCCGAAGCATGGGGATAACTGTAACGGGGACATTCCCGGAAACGAACCAATAAATGTCAATTGAAATGAGTAAATTAACAAAAAATCAAAAATTGGCTTTGGGTAAACTTGAAGAAGGGAAATTCCACTCGTTGAAAGAAGCTTCGGCTTTGGTCAAAGAATTGTCGACGACCAAGTTTGACGCTTCCGTAGATATTGATGTCCGTTTAGGTGTTGATCCCCGAAAAGCCAATCAAATGGTGAGAGGCGTCGTATCGTTGCCTCATGGAACAGGTAAACAAGTGAGGGTTCTCGCATTATGTACCCAGGACAAGGAAGCCGAAGCACAAGCTGCCGGAGCCGACTATATCGGGCTGGATGAATATATCGATAAAATCAAAGGTGGCTGGACCGATGTGGATATAATCATCACCATGCCTTCCGTCATGGGTAAAATCGGCGCTTTAGGACGCATACTGGGTCCCCGGGGCCTGATGCCCAATCCGAAAAGCGGAACCGTAACAAATGATGTAGGTCAGGCCGTGAAAGAGGTGAAACAGGGCAAAATCGACTTCAAAGTCGACAAAGCCGGTATCGTTCACACTTCCATTGGTAAAGTATCTTTCAACGCAGAGCAGATCAGCGAAAACGCCAGGGAATTTATTTCCACGCTGTTTAAACTGAAACCCTCTTCGGCAAAAGGTACTTATGTAAAGAGCATTTATCTTTCGAGCACAATGAGTCCGGGTATTAAAATCGACCCCAAATCAGTTGAAAATTAATCATTAAAAACGAACTTGCAATGAGAAAGGAAGATAAAAGCGCAATCATAGAACAGCTATCGGAAACAGTTAAACAATACGGGCATTTCTACCTGACGGACATAGAATCGCTGAACGCAAGCAAAACAAGTGCGTTGCGTAGAGCCTGTTTCAAAAAAGACATCAAACTGGTAGTTGTTAAAAATACCTTGTTTAAAAGGGTGCTGGAAAATTTGGATACGGACTACTCACCTCTGTATGAAAGCCTTGTTGGAAATACAGCCGTGATGTTTTCGAACGTCGTGAATGCTCCTGCCCGTTTGATCAGCGATTTTACCAGAGGCACGAAAGGCGAAGGAAAACCTTGGCTGAAAGCTGCCTACGTACAGGAATGTTTTTACGTAGGCGCCGAAAATCTCGAAGCGCTGATAAACCTGAAGAGCAGAGAAGAACTGGTTGGCGACCTGATTGCATTGCTGCAATCGCCCGTCAAGAACCTTGTTTCCGCACTCTCGTCCGGTGGCCAGACCATTCATGGTATTCTTAAAACTCTCGAAGAGAGATAATTTAATTAATTAACAAAAAAAACAAACATTTAAATCATACAAAAATGGCAGATTTGAAAGCTTTAGCAGAACAATTAGTAAATCTCACCGTAAAAGAAGTTAGTGAATTAGCAACAATTTTAAAAGACGAGTATGGCATTGAACCGGCTGCCGCAGCAATCGCTGTAGCCGCAGGTCCGGCTGCCGCAGCCCCCGTCGAAGAAGAAAAAACATCATTCGACGTCGTTCTGAAAGGACCGGGCGCCAACAAGTTGACAATCGTCAAGTTAGTGAAAGAACTGACAGGTTTGGGTTTGAAAGAGGCAAAAGACTTGGTAGATGGAGCTCCCAATAATATCAAAGAAGGAATAGCCAAGGCGGAAGCCGAAGCTCTGAAGAAAAGTTTGGAGGAAGCAGGAGCAGAAGTTGAGCTTAAATAGTCTCTATAACCTGTTAATCAGGTGATATGGTTAAGAATCTTTGTACACCGAAGATTCTTAACCTTTTGTGTCTATTATTATATTCAGTTCCAAATAATTCCTAACTAAATGTCGTCAACTACTGAAACCCAAAGAATTAATTTTGCTTCGATAAAAAATTCACTCGCTTATCCGGATTTTCTCGAAGTACAACTGAAGTCTTTTCAAGACTTTCTTCAACTTGATACCCCGCCCGAAAAAAGAAAAAAAGAGGGCCTGTATAAAGTATTTGCTGAAAATTTCCCCATAGCAGATACGCGCAACAACTTTGTTCTGGAGTTTCTCGATTACTATATCGACCCGCCCCGCTACACAATAGAAGAATGTATCGCACGCGGGCTGACATACAGCGTACCCTTGAAGGCCAAGCTCAAGTTGTACTGCACCGACCCCGAACATGAAGACTTTGCCACAGTGGCTCAGGACGTTTACCTCGGCCCGATACCCTACATGACCGAGCGGGGCACGTTTGTGATCAACGGCGCCGAACGCGTAGTCGTCTCGCAACTTCACCGTTCGCCGGGCGTCTTCTTCGGACAAAGCACCCATGCCAACGGAACGAAACTCTATTCCGCAAGAATCATCCCCTTCAAAGGTTCATGGATCGAATTTGCAACGGATATCAACAACGTGATGTATGCCTACATCGACCGTAAAAAGAAACTGCCCGTCACGACGCTGCTGCGCGCAATCGGCTTCGAAAGCGACAAGGACATCCTCGAAATATTTAACCTTGCCGAAGAAATCAAAGTCTCAAAGCCAAATCTGAAAAAATATATCGGACGCAAATTGGCTGCCCGCGTACTGAAAACGTGGGTCGAAGACTTT
Organism: Tannerella sp.; assembly: GCA_031270465.1. GTDB lineage: Bacteria > Bacteroidota > Bacteroidia > Bacteroidales > Tannerellaceae > Tannerella. The sequence continues at coordinate 13,784 of JAISXP010000148.1, forward strand.
GTGGACGAAGATACGGGCGAAGTCGTCTCGATCGAACGAAACGACGTCGTGGTCGATCGCGAATCGACGCTGGATGCGGACAACCTGAACGAGATCCTCGACTCGGGCGCACAACATATCCTCCTGCACCGCGAAGACCAGAATCTTTCCGACTATGCAATCATCTACAACACGTTGCAAAAAGACCCGAGCAACTCCGAAAAAGAAGCCGTGCTGTATATCTACCGCCAGTTGCGCAACGCGGAACCTGCCGACGAAGCCAGCGCACGCGAAATCATCACGAACCTGTTCTTTTCCGAGAAACGCTACGACCTGGGCGACGTGGGACGTTTTCGCATCAACAGAAAATTAAATCTGACTATCAGCGAAGACGTCAAAGTCTTAACAAAAGAAGACATCATTGAAATCATCAAATATCTGATCGAACTTATCAATTCGCATACCGTCGTAGACGACATCGACCACTTGAGTAACCGCCGCGTGCGGACAGTCGGCGAACAGTTGTACAACCAGTTTGGCATCGGTCTGGCGCGTATGGCACGCACCGTTCGTGAACGCATGAATGTGCGCGACAATGAGATATTTGTCCCCATCGACCTGATCAATGCAAAAACCATCTCGTCGGTGGTCAACTCATTTTTCGGCACGAACGCACTGTCGCAGTTCATGGACCAAACGAATCCGCTGGCGGAGATTACGCACAAGCGGCGTCTGTCGGCGCTGGGACCCGGCGGTCTGTCGCGCGAACGCGCAGGATTTGAAGTACGCGACGTACACTATACACATTACGGAAGACTCTGCCCGATAGAAACACCCGAAGGTCCGAACATCGGACTGATTTCGTCGCTTTGCGTATATGCAAAAATCAACGATCTGGGCTTCATCTCCACTCCCTACCGGAAAGTGGAAAACGGAAAAGTAAGCTTCGCGGACGAGGCCTTGAATTACTACACGGCCGAAGAAGAAGAAGACAAGATAGTAGCGCAGGGGAATGCCCCGCTCAACGACGAAGGCCGCTTCATCCGCGACAAGGTGAAATCGAGGTTCGAAGCCGATTTTCCGGTCGTCGAACCCGACCAGGTGAATCTGATGGACGTATCGCCGACACAGATTGCATCCATCGCCGCGTCGTTGATTCCGTTCCTCGAACACGACGACGCCAACCGGGCGCTGATGGGGTCGAATATGATGCGCCAAGCCGTACCGCTGATTCGCACGGACGCACCGATTGTCGGGACAGGTATCGAGGCGCGTGTAGCGCACGATTCCCGTACTCAGATTATTGCTGAACGAGACGGCGAAATTATCTATGTCGATTCAACTTGCGTCAAAATCAAATACGACCGCACCGAAGACGAAGAATACGTCAGTTTTGAAGACTCCATAAAGTCTTACATAATACCCAAATGGCGCAAAACCAACCAGAGCACGACGGTAGACCTCCAGCCGATTTGCCTCCGCGGACAACGCGTAAAAAAAGGAGATATCCTCACCGAAGGATATTCCACTCAAAACGGCGAACTGGCGCTGGGACGCAACGTGAAAGTGGCCTACATGCCCTGGAAGGGATATAACTATGAAGATGCCATCGTGCTGAACGAACGAATGGTACGCGACGACATCTTCACTTCGGTACACGTCGACGAATATATTCTCGAAGTGCGCGAAACCAAACGGGGCATGGAAGAACTGACCTCCGACATTCCAAATGTCAGCGAAGACGCTATCAAAAATTTGGACGAACGCGGAATCATCCGTGTCGGCGCACATGTCGAACCGGGCGATATTCTGATCGGAAAAATCACACCGAAAGGTGAATCCGATCCCTCGCCCGAAGAAAAGCTTCTCCGCGCCATCTTCGGCGACAAGGCCGGCGACGTCAAGGATGCTTCGCTGAAAGCTACACCTTCGCTACGTGGCGTGGTCGTCGATACAAGCCTGTTCGTGAAAAATATCAAGAAACGGACTTCGAGGCTGAGTGACAAGGCCGTTTTGCCCAAGCTGGATGAAGAGTATGAAGAAAAAATGAACAGCCTGAAAAGTATTCTGGTGGATAAACTGCTGAACCTGACGCTGGGAAAGACATCGCAGGGAGTAAAAGACTACCTGAATGCGGACGTGATTCCCAAAGGCTCGAAATTTTCACGCAAAGTACTGGAAGAATTGGACTACAACACGGTACAGGTCAGCAAATGGACTACGGACAGTCATAAAAACGAACTTATCAAGCAATTGATTGTCAACTATCTGAAGAAGCACAAGGAATACGACGCCGAGTTGCGCAGAAAGAAGTTCGACATCACGATAGGCGACGAACTGCCGACCGGTATCGTGCAGATTGCCAAGGTATACATCGCGAAGAAACGCAAAATTCAGGTTGGCGACAAAATGGCCGGACGGCATGGAAACAAGGGCATCGTTTCGCGCATTGTACGTCAGGAAGACATGCCTTTCCTCGGAGACGGAACGCCTGTCGACATCTGCCTGAATCCGCTGGGTGTACCCTCGCGCATGAATCTCGGACAGATATTCGAAGCCGTGCTGGCGTGGGCAGGCAAAACGCTGGACGTGAAGTTTGCCACACCGATCTTCGACGGCGCTTCCATCGACGACCTGAACGAATGGACGGACAAGGCCGGCCTGCCACGCTACGGCAAGACTTACCTCTACGACGGCGGCACAGGCGAACGCTTCGACCAGCCCGCAACGGTCGGCGTAACTTACTTCCTGAAACTCGGACACATGGTAGACGACAAGATGCACGCCCGTTCCATCGGCCCCTACTCGCTGATTACACAACAGCCTCTGGGCGGTAAAGCCCAGTTCGGAGGCCAGCGTTTCGGTGAAATGGAAGTGTGGGCGCTGGAAGCTTTCGGCGCTGCGCATATCCTTCGTGAAATACTGACAATCAAATCCGACGATGTGATTGGACGTTCCAAAGCATACGAAGCAATCGTCAAAGGCGATCCCATGCCGCAACCCTGCATCCCCGAATCGCTGAACGTGTTGATCCACGAATTGAGAGGTCTCGGCCTGAGCATGACTTTAGATTAATAATAAACTCTTTACTTTATAAACAAATAAAAAAATATGGCTTTTAGAAAAGAAAACAAGATAAAGAGTAACTTTACGAAAATAAGTATCGGACTGGCATCACCGGAAGAAATCCTCGAAAATTCGAGCGGTGAAGTACTGAAACCGGAAACCATCAACTATCGTACGTATAAACCTGAACGCGACGGTTTATTCTGCGAACGTATTTTTGGCCCTGTCAAAAACTACGAATGTTATTGTGGGAAATACAAACGTATTCGTTACAAGGGCATTGTTTGCGACCGCTGTGGCGTCGAAGTAACCGAAAAGAAGGTACGCCGCGAACGGATGGGACACATTCATCTGGTCGTTCCCGTAGCACACATCTGGTTTTTCCGCTCACTGCCCAACAAGATTGGTTACTTGCTGGGACTGCCTACGAAAAAACTCGATGCGATTATCTACTACGAACGCTACGTCGTCATCCAGCCCGGATGCGTCACTTCGGCCTCCGAACTCGACCTGCTTTCCGAAGAGGAATATTTGCAGATTGTAGATAATTTACCTAAAGAAAACCAGTTGCTCGAAGACAGCGACCCGAAAAAGTTTGTCGCAAAGATCGGCGCCGAAGCTGTATACGACTTGTTGTCGCGTCTGGATTTGGATATACTGTCGTACGACTTGCGCCACCATGCCACGACGGACACTTCGCAGCAACGCAAAAACGAAGCGCTGAAACGTCTGCAGGTGGTCGAATCATTCCGTGCATCCAAAGGAAAAAACAAACCGGAATGGATGATACTCAAGGTTGTACCTGTCATTCCGCCCGAATTGCGTCCGCTGGTACCCTTGGACGGAGGCCGTTTTGCAACATCCGACCTGAACGACCTGTATCGCCGCGTCATTATCCGCAACAACCGGCTCAAACGGCTGATCGACATCAAGGCGCCCGAAGTGATTCTGCGAAACGAAAAACGCATGTTACAGGAAGCCGTCGACTCCCTGTTCGACAATTCCCGCAAGTCGAGTGCAGTGAAAACCGATGCCAACCGGTTATTGAAATCACTGTCCGACAGCCTGAAAGGAAAGCAGGGCCGTTTCCGTCAGAACCTGCTGGGCAAACGTGTGGACTACTCCGCACGCTCGGTTATCGTCGTGGGTCCCGAACTGAAAATGCACGAATGCGGCCTGCCGAAAGACATGGCGGCCGAACTGTACAAACCCTTTGTCATCCGCAAACTGATCGAGCGCGGCATCGTAAAAACCGTCAAGTCGGCCAAAAAGATAGTAGACCGTAAAGAACCGGTCGTGTGGGACATTCTGGAATATGTGATGAAAGGGCATCCCGTCCTGCTGAACCGCGCCCCGACGCTGCATCGCCTCGGTATTCAGGCATTTCAGCCGAAACTGATTGAAGGCAAGGCGATTCAGTTGCATCCGCTGGCTTGTACGGCATTCAACGCCGACTTCGACGGCGACCAGATGGCTGTGCACTTGCCGCTGGGCAACGAGGCTATTCTCGAAGCGCAGATGTTGATGCTCGCTTCGCACAACATCCTCAATCCGGCCAACGGCGCGCCGATTACCGTGCCTTCTCAGGACATGGTGCTCGGACTGTACTACATTACCAAACTCCGTCCCGGAGCACAAGGTAGCGGATTAGTATTTTACGGCCCCGAAGAAGCTACCATTGCATACAACGAGAAAAAGGTAGATACACATGCGCCCATCAAAGTATACGTCAATGATATAGACGAAAATGGAGTACATGTGAAACGTATGGTCGAAACGTCCGTCGGACGTCTGATGGTCAACGAATATGTACCCGAAAAAGTAGGCTATATCAACAGCGTGTGGGGTAAAAAAGCGCTCCGCGACATCATCGGCGATGTGATAAAAGCCTGTGGCGTAGCCCGTACGGCGCAATTCCTTGACGACATAAAGAATCTGGGATATTATATGGCGTTCAAGGGCGGACTGTCGTTCAACCTTGCAGACGTGCTGATTCCCCCCGAAAAAGATGCGCTGGTGAAGGAAGGCTACGACGAAGTCGAGCAGATCACCGCCAACTACAGCATGGGATTCATCACCAACAACGAGCGCTACAACCAAATCATCGATACATGGACGCATGTCAACAGCAAACTGTCGAAAACGCTTATCGACCAGTTGGCCACAGACAACGAGGGCTTTAACTCCGTATACATGATGATGGATTCCGGCGCGCGCGGTTCGAGAGAGCAGATACGCCAGTTATCCGGCATGCGCGGCTTGATGGCGAAACCGCAAAAAAGCGGCGCCGAAGGCGGACAAATCATCGAAAACCCGATCCTGTCCAACTTCAAGGAAGGCCTTTCCGTGCTGGAATACTTCATCTCGACGCACGGCGCACGCAAGGGGCTTGCCGATACGGCTTTGAAAACAGCCGATGCCGGATACCTGACTCGCCGCCTTGTCGACGTCTCACACGATGTGATTATCAACGAAGAAGACTGCGGCACGCTGCGCGGACTGGTTTGTACCGAACTGAAAAACAATGAAGAAGTAATCGCTTCGCTCTACGAGAGAATTTTGGGACGTGTATCGGTACACGACATCATCCACCCGATCACGGGCGAGTTACTGGTGCATTCAGGCGAAGAAATACGCGAAGAAGCCGCAAGAAAGATACAGGATTCGCCCATCGAAAGCGTGGAGATACGGTCGGTATTGACGTGCGAATCGAAAAAAGGTGTGTGCGCCAAATGCTACGGGCGTAATCTTGCCACCGGACAGATGGTGCAAAAAGGCGAAGTCGTCGGCGTGACGGCCGCACAGTCCATCGGAGAACCGGGAACACAGTTGACATTGCGAACGTTTCACGTCGGAGGTATCGCGTCCAACATCGTGACGGAAAACAGCCTCGCCACGAAATTCGATGGCGTGCTCGAAATCGACGAGCTCCGTTATGTCGAATCGGAAGACGACAAATGCAAAGTCGTCGTCAGCCGTTTGGCCGAACTGCGCATCGTCGACCCGAACACGAAAATTGTATTGCTCACCCACAACATCCCGTACGGATCCAGACTGTATTTCGACAGCGGCAATGAAGTGAAAAAAGGCGATACCATCATCGAATGGGACCCGTTCAATGCTGTAATTGTATCGGAAGTTGCCGGCAAGATTTCGTTCGAAAACATGATTGAGAACGTAACCTTCAAGATAGAAAGCGACGAGACGACAGGTCTGCGAGAAAAGATTGTCATCGAATCGAAAGACAAGACCAAAGTGCCTGTGGCTCACGTGGTGGACAGCAAGAAGAAGATACTTAAAACCTACTCGCTGCCGTTGGGCGCCCATGTGATCAAAGAAGACAGCGACGCCATCAAAACGGGCGAAGTGCTGGTAAAGATTCCGCGTGCCGTAGGTAAAACGGGCGATATCACAGGCGGTCTACCTCGCGTGACGGAACTGTTCGAAGCGCGCAACCCCTCCAATCCGGCCGTCGTGTCGGAAATCGACGGAGAGGTAGGCTTCGGCAAAATCAAGCGCGGCAACCGCGAAATCACCGTGACATCCAAACTTGGCGAAGTTAAAAAATACATGGTGCCGCTCTCCAAACAGTTGCTGGTGCAGGAAAATGACTACGTACGCGCAGGCATGCCGCTTTCGGACGGCGCAATCACTCCGGCCGACATCCTTGCCATCAAGGGACCGACGGCCGTTCAGGAATATATCGTCAACGAAGTGCAGGACGTATACCGTCTGCAGGGTGTGAAAATCAATGACAAACATTTTGAAGTCATCGTGCGCCAGATGATGCGTAAAGTCGAGATCGTTGATCCGGGCGATACGCGCTTCCTCGAACAGCAGGTGGTCGACAAGTTGGAAGTGATGGAAGAAAACGATCGCATCTGGGGGAAAAAAGTCGTAGTCGACGCCGGAAATTCGCAGACGCTGAAGGCCGGACAAATTGTGACGGCACGGAAGTTGCGGGACGAAAACAGTATGCTGAAACGCAGAGACCTGAAAATCGTTGATGCGCGCGACGCCGTCCCCGCTACGACAAACCAGATATTGCAGGGGATTACGCGCGCCGCGTTGCAGACAAGCAGCTTTATGTCAGCCGCTTCTTTCCAGGAAACGACCAAAGTTCTGAACGAAGCTGCGATAAGCGGCAGAGTAGACCGGCTGGAAGGACTGAAAGAGAACGTAATATGCGGACACCTGATCCCGGCCGGTACGGGACAGCGTGAATTTGACAGGCTGACGGTCGGTTCCAAAGAAGAAGTGGAACGCCTTTCGACAAACAGCAAGGCAAATCCCATATTTGCGGAAGAAAAATAGGTCATTTCATTCTCGCTGCAATGAATATCGGGCAGGAGGAAGACGAAGTCGTTTTCCTCCTGCTTTCGTAATTTATCTAGTCTCTCCTTAAAATAGCAATATATATTTGATACTGAAAAAATAATCTAAAAAAACTTGCATATTTCAACCCATTTTCGTATCTTTGTACTTTAAAAACCGGAGAATTATGTTAGGAAAACTTCTTTGCCTTATTTTCAGATTGCTGTTTGAGCAAAAATTACAACCTGTTTTTAGAAAAATTGAGGTTGTTAAGGATTGACTAATTAGTAACGGTCATGAGAAAAACAATTAAAATAGCCATTTGTTTATTATCCCTTTTGCTATTCGCAAGTAGTATATACTCCCAGCACCGATTCACGGGAAGAACCCTTTCTACC
>JAISXP010000168.1 GCA_031270465.1 Tannerella sp.
TTGCGTTCGATGTCCGCTTCGAGTTCGGGCAGTATTTCGTCGACGCGCGCCTTGTAGGCAGCCGTGCCGGTGGTGCGCCACAGTTCGAGGGCTGCAAGCAGTTCGGTTTGCACGCCGAATCCGCGCACAAAGAAGGGCTGGTTCGCTTCCGATTCCGCCGGACGGCTGTGTTCGTCTTTCCAGATATACTGCGCCACGTCGAGACATTCGGCGGCAAAGGCGGGGTTATAATCCTTCAATACGCGGGCGGCGGCGGCCAGCGAGATAGTCGTATTGTAATTCAGGTAAGCCGACCGGTTGGTGAATGCCCAGCGGTCGTCGGGCGTTCCGCTGGTGCGCCCGTCGGTTTGCAGGCTGTCTAAACGCGGATTGTACACTAAATTGTCGGTTTTCGTTACGGCGTCGCCCAAGTGCCGGTACTGGTACAGGTGCGATTCGTTGATGCCGGCGATGGCATAGCCTATGGCTCTTACCTGCGCCGCCAACTGTAGCGCGCCGTGTTCAATTTGCTGGAGGATGTCGAGTTTACCGTCGGGGACGTGTATATCGACATAGCGCGTTTGCTGGCTTACGGTGGTTTCGTCGCGGTCGATGCCGAAGGTTTCGTAAACCTTGACTAAGGACTGCACGGTGCTTTGCTGCGACGGCGTTTGGATGTCGAAATCGCCGGCATCAAACCATCCGCCGACGTTCAAGCCCGGAATATGCTGCAGCGGCTCATACTTGTTGCCGGTGCTGCTTCCCTGCCGCCACCCGTCCCAGTGCACGCGGTTGAGCGGGGCTTGCAGGGCGTCGTCCAAATGCGCCGCGCCGTGCCATACGCGGTAGGCTTCGCGCACAAACATGTGATCCATCTGCACGGGCATAAACACGTCGAGCGTGGGGAACCATGCCCTTGCGAACACATCTGCGGCTATCGGGAACGGGGCGGTGCGCTGTGTGCCGTATTCAAGTTCGTAAATGCCCGGTTCTTTTACTTGCGAGAAGTCGAATTGCAGGTAGTTATACCGTAAATACCTTCCCCATGCTTCCGGCTTTCCCGAAAGCGCTTTGGCACGGCTGCCGTCGTCGTTAATTTTCCACAGCGACACGGCGGACAGCGGCTTGTCGTTTTGGTCAAGTTCAATGACGGCGAGTTTTTCCTGCGCGGGATGGTAGCCCACCTGCGAATAGGAAACGACCGGCGGGCGTATCCAGTCCGAGACCGATTCGCCGGTGATAAACCATTCGGCTATTTTCCCGGTCTTGCCGGCCGGCAATAAAGTCCGCAGGACGAAGGTGCCGTTTTGTTGCTTGTTGCGTCCGTCGAGCAGCAGCAACTCGTCGCCTTCGACAAGGCGGACGGTTAGATGCTTCAAGGGGTCGTCGGGCGCGATTTCAATTTTTTTGCCGGTAGCTATAGGCGTCGGCTCCACCTGTCCGTTGATGAAGGTCATAAAGTCGGCGGGCGAGGTGGGGAAAAGCCCGTACTTGTTGTCAATGATATAGGACGTGCCCCAGAATACCGGCGGGAAAAATTCAAGGTTTAACCCCGCAATGCCTTTCAGGGCTTCGGGCAAGGGTTTATCTACATTCACGCTAAGATGCAGCCCGTCGCCCTGCGCTTCGGCTACGAGGGCATACTGGAAATCGTAAGCTGTGAAGTTCATGGTTACCGTTATGCGCCGGTTTTCCCTGTCCACTTTCCTGTCCACGAATTTGGCGATGGGATCCCATTGCCCGGGCGTCGGGTTCAGGCGCACGTCTCCGTTGGTGGCGGTGCGGATACCGTGATGAATGATTTCTACCGCGCTGATTTTTGAATCGTCAAACAGGTTATCGTACATATTACTAAAGACAAGGATATTGAATCCGTGTTTTTCAAAGTACAGCGAATCGTTGAGTGTTAACGCTTGTGATACGCCTGCGCCGCTTTGGCAGTTCGACAGCCACAGGCCGCCTGATACAATCGCAAGGGCGATGATGAGTAGTTTCAATCTTTTCATGTCGTTTTATTTTAATTCTGTTTTTTTCTGCGTTTGTCGGCAGATTCCTCCATTCCATTCGCTCTCTCCGGTCGGAATGACGGCGCCGTTAGTTGGGAGAGGGTGGTATGCGACGGCTACGCCGCCGCATACCGCCTTTTTATTCCCGGTTATCCCCGTCATTCCGAGCTTGTCGAGGAATCTGTTATTCATATTATCAAAACTTTATCCAGTCTATTTCCACACTGCCTTTGCCTTCGAGCGAGACGAACAGGTCGTGTACCCCCGCTGGCGCGTTCTTGAGCGATACGCCGGTTTCTTTCCACTGTGCGCCTTTCGGCACTTTGATTTCGGCAATCACCGTTCCTTTTGCGCCGCCTGTCCGCACTAACAGTCTGGCTCCGGTCGGCGAAAGAGCGTTTACCTTGACGGCTTTCGGTTTGTCGTTTCCGAAGTCCACCTTATTGTACTGCACATACGCGCCGGCGGTGTTCAGGATGGTTTTCCATCCCTTAAAGGTGTTTGCCGTGTCGAGAAATTCAATGCTTGCGCCCGTATCGCTCAGGCGGCTGTAGCGGTCGAGCTGTATTTCTTTACGGGCGTCGGTGATGCCAACGCCTCGCAGGGTGGGAATCACTTTCCGGATGGTGCCGTCGGGATTGAAGAACAGCGAATCCACGCGGATGGAACGGTTCTTGTCGAACCCGGGCGAGAGGTCGTTGTGATGATAGAACAGATACCATTGCCCGTTATATTCGATGATGGAATGATGGTTTGTCCAGCAGCCTGTGGGCGATTCGTCCATTATCTCTCCTTTCATTTCGAAAGGGCCAAGCGGGTTGTCGCCCATGGCGTAGGCCAGCAGTTCCGTAGTATTGTTTTTTACCCACGGGAAAGTGAAATAATATATGCCGTTGCGTTCGAAAACAAAGGGGCCTTCCTTCAGACCCTTGTCGACTGCGGGCAATTCCTGTATGACAACCGGCTCGGAGGCCAATTCCAGCATGTTGTCTTTCAACTTTGCGCCGAGCAGGCCGCCGAAGCCCGCCCAATAGATGTAAGCCTGTCCGTCTTTATCAATCAGCGTGCAGGGGTCGATACCGGAAGTGCCTTTTATCGGTTCGGCTTGAGGTATGAAGGGGCCGTATGGCCTGTCGGATATTGCTACGCCTGTCATCATGCCTCTTCCCACGAGCGTATCTTTTGCGGGCGCAGGAAAGTAAAAGTAATATTTGCCGTCGCGCTCAATGCAGTCGGGCGCCCACAGGCTGTAGCCTTCGGGATTAACCCAGGGGATGTTGTCCTGACTTACGATTACGCCGTGGTCAGTCCAGTCGGTAAGGTTTTCCGATGAAAACACGTGGTAATCCGCCATGCAGAACCATTCCCTGAGCCGTTCGACGGGGCTGGGAATATCGTGCGAAGGATATACATACACTTTGCCTTCAAAGACCCTTGCCGTCGGGTCGGCGGTGAACTGGTCTCTGACAAAGGGATTCTGAGCAAACAATGCGCCGGTTACCAGCGTCATTGACAGCAATAACAGGACGTTTCTTTTCATGATGGAATATTTGTCGGATCAATGATTCATTTTGTTTTTGCTTTCGCCATTTCCAGCGCGTGTGTTGTGACGTAGTATTTTGCAATCATGCAGGGTATTTCCCACGGGGGCAGGCCTCCTTCCCGGAAGTATTTCAGGAAATGCTCCGTGACCTGTCCGAAGTGAGCTTCGTGTCCGTTATGATAGTGTTCGGGTATGTCTACCTGCCACACACCCTTGCCGGACGGACGAACAGTAACGCCCGGATATTTGGCCTGTATGGCGGGCAGCGAGGCTTGCAGGGCTTTTTCGTATGCCGCCGGATCGCCCGCCGTATCCGTCGCCCTGATGGTTAAGACCGGCTTGTAGTTCTGCGCTTCCCCCTGTTCGATTATCAGATGCGCCCTGCTTCCCTTCATGATGGAATAATGCGTATCGCCTCCTCCTTCGGGACAGGCATAGTTCCAGATGACGGTGACCTTCGCATACACGTCTTTGATTTTGTAGAGGATGTCGCCGTTGGCATATACTTTCAGCGTGTCGCCGTCCACGTCTTTATGCAGAGAAGGCGGGTAGGATGTCAGTCCTGTCACTTCGGCAAACTGAGCCGGCGTCAGTGACGTAGTCCAGTGGCCGGCGTCTATCAGTTCGATGTCGCGGCGGCAGTCAATCGCCTGTTCGGGAAAAAGCTCCCACTGCACCAGGTCGACCAGATGCACGGCCACATCCACAATGCCTTCGCCCTGAATCTCCGTGTCGAAAAACCAGGCGGGGCGCAAGAGAGGAGAGCCGGATACGGTTTTGAGAAAATGATGCACACTCTCCATGACGACGGCCGGGTCGTCGGCGCTGCCCTGTGTCTGGTGTCCGTAGACGTCGGGCAGAAGCGAAAATTCCTTTTGAAGAATCGAGGTGATTTCAAAACGCTCGGTCATGATGTCGTAGAGCAGTACGTCCTTTTCGGCCGACGTGCGGAAGCATTTTTCCAGCAGTTCAAAACCGTCCGTATCAATTACCATCGGTTTGTCGGCCAGCACATGAAATCCGTTCGCAATGGCTTTTTCGATATAACCCGTTTTCAGTCCGTTGTTGCCGGCCGCCACTACCACGTTTCCTTTCTTTTCCGTCAACATTCGTTCCAGATAGTCTTCTCCGGTGTAGATGTGTTCGTCCCACTGTGTCGGACTGTCGGCGCGGGTGTTGTAGCTTTCTATCCGTTTCAGGTGTTCAGTCAGTTCATTTCCCTGGGGGGCATATACATGCACGGAGGGGCTGACTTGCGGATAGGCTGTTTTCTGTACCAGCGCCGCGTGGAAATGTCCGGGGTCGAGTGTGATCAGCCGGACTTCGTCCGTGCCCGGCGACTGTTTTTCCGTTTTCATCTGGCAGGAAATTAATATCAGTGAGAATAAACATGCAGGGGCAAGGTGTAAATATTTCATCTCAATGGAATTTTATTTGATTACTGTACTGGGAGGATAAGCGAAGTCGTTCCAGAGCCGGTCGGCCTGTTCGGGCGTCATGTTGCCTTCGAACGCCAGCACGCGATACTTTAATATGTAATGTCCATCCGGCAGAAGTTCCCAGTCCCGGTTTTTGGTGGGGGCGAAGTTGATAAAGGTGTCGCCCCGTCCGCCGTTCGCGTTCTGGTCCCAGATGCGCAGCGGTTCGGGGAAGCTGTAGTTGTCGGGATGTCCCATGAAGAGCAGCCCCGACCGTCCCGTCTGCGTATCGCCTGCGACGTATATCCAGCGGGCGTTCGTGCCGTCGATTTCCGGGCGTGTCTTGCCTTCGGACGTCAGCATCTCGCTGTTCTCCTTTGTCCATTCGGCCGTGCCGCGCCAGCCGAAGCCGGCGTAGCGATAGGCTTCCAGCAGTATCGGCAGCGGAGTGGACGGATGCAGGTGCGATTCGAAGTCCCAGAGGAATCCGTCCGGCACGTTCCAGGTTTTCACTTTCCAATATTCGTTCATAATCACCTTCTCTCCGCCTTCGTTAAAGATGTAATGGTCGAGGAGCGCCGTGAATCCCGCGAAGACGTCTCCTCCGGATGTCTCTTCGACGCTGCGTGCGCGAACCGTACCCGTTTTGCCGCCGATGTTCCAGAGGTCATACAGTTTGCCGTCGTACACCACGTGCGTCCACGGATTCCAGATGCCGAAGTGGTGGTAGTGGTCGGGCGGCTGGATGCGTGTCAGCACGTTTCCTTCGGGCGACCATGCGGGATGGATGTATCCGCCGCGGCGTTCGTAGGCCGGGTCGGCGCCGTCAGGCGGGGCGAGGCGGGCGTAGTTGTACTGCAGGACGGGGCGCCCGTCTTTCTTCAGGACGAGCGCCTTTTGCGTGTCGTCCACTTCCATGACGGTTCCGGCCGGTGCGGTTTCTCCGGATTTGGCGACGAACGTGCGGACTGTTCCGGCAGGCGTTCGGCCGTCGAGTATCCAGTACAGGATGAGTTTTCCGTCGTCTGTCCGGTACAGTTGCGAAGCCGTTTCCTTCAGACCGGACGGCGTCTGTTCATACAGTGCGACGACGGACGACGCCGACGGGTTCAGTCGTGAGACGTCGGCCGATACTACGCAGTTCTCGCGCACGTAGTCGCCGCTTCGAACCGTTACTGTCATTTCTCCGGCACAGCAGGAGAGCGTCGTACAGATGGCTGCAAACAGGAATATCTTTTTCATCATGTCATATTGAATTTATCGTGTTTATACAGTGTGTCAGAAATTATACGGATACCGGTGCGGTCTTGCAATCATCGAATTGGCTTCGTCGTCGTTGAGGAAACGTTCCAGCACGGGGTCCCAGTAGAGTTTGCGTCCGAGCTTCATGGCGATGTGCTGAAGGAGGCAGACCGTATTCGAGCGATGCGCCACTTCGGCCGGCGTGATGTTTGCCGCGCCCGTGCGGATGCTTTCCAGCCAGTTGCCGTGATGGTTGGTGCTGACTGCGAGTCGGACGGGGTCGTTGCCGGTCAGTGGCGAGAGGATTTTGGCATCCGAAGCCTGGAGCGCTTTCGAGGTCGTGCTGATCGGGTCGCTGGGCGAGGCGGTGTATGCGCCGCGGCTGACGAAGATCCATCCTTCCGAGCCTGTAAGCAGCAGTCCATTGGGTTTCTCCGGGCTTTCCGTGATGCCGGCCACGACGACGTCGCCGGCGTAGCGCATCTCCGTTTCGTAGCGTCCGTGCACATCCCACAGGCCGGAAGCGGGAAATTCGGCTGTGCCTGATATTTCAACGGGGCCTGAGTATTCCGTGTCCATCGCCCAGTGCGCGATGTCGAAATGGTGTGCGCCCCATCCGGTAATCATGCCGGCGCCAAACTGTTCGCAGCGCAGCCATCCCGGACGGTCGTAGCCTGTTTGCGGGTGGACGCGGTCGACGGTGTAGGGCACGTAGGGCGTCTGTCCGAGCCATGCGTCGTAGTTGAAGCCTTCGGGGACGGGCATTTCTTCGGGATTGCCGCCCGGAGGGTCGCCGGGGAGACGCACCTCGATGCGCTGCAGTTGTCCGATACGTCCGTTGCGCACCAGTTCGCAAGCGACGCGAAACTGTGTCATCGACCGCTGCTGGCTGCCGATTTGCAGGACGATGCCGTTTGCATTAACGGCATTGCTCATCTTGCGTCCTTCCTCGATGGTGAGCGAGGTAGGTTTCTGCAGGTAGATGTGTTTGCGTGCCCGTGCGGCGTCGATGGCGATTTTGGCGTGCCAGTGGTCGGGCGTGCTGACCAGTACGGCGTCGACGTCCTTGTCGGCCAGCAGGTCGCGATAGTCCTGGTAGATGCGGACACCGCTGTACGGTTGCCCGGACTGCTTCGCGTAGTAGCTTTCCACCAACTGTTTGCCTTCTTCCGCACGGTGCATATCCAGGTCGGACACGGCCATGATACGGACATAATCGTATTTAATCGTATCCGGTATGTCGTGCACGCGCGAGATACGACCTGTTCCTATTGCACCTACGTTGATGCGGTTGGATGGCGCATTTTTTCCCATTACGGACGAGGGAACAACCGTCGGAGCCACCAACAGACCGGCTCCTGCCACAAGGGACTTTTTGATAAAACTTCTTCGTGTTTCCATTATATGAATAAATTATTAATAGTGTCTGAATATCTTGTATGCCTCACTCCTCACTCCCCTCTCCTGTCCCGTCGGGGACGGAATGCGGATGCTGTTCTGCAACACATTCCGCCCCTGCGTGACGGTACATAAGGGGATGATGGCCTGTTTCTGCCGTCATGCGGTCTCTGCGGGGCAAACGGCCCAGGTACTGCAGGAGCGGCGCTCCATTAACTGTCATATCCTGTTTATTTTTCATTCCAAATTAATTGCCGGTCAAATTTACATGAAATAATTTAAACTGCGCATGATGTGGATAAAAATTACATATTTTAAGATGTGAGCATGTCAATATCCGGGATTCTGATAGGCCGCTTTGTCCACGTCTTCGTGCATGCGGTCCATCTGGTCGCCTTGCGGGATGGGGCGCAGTACGTAGTGAGACTTGATGTCGCGGACGTATTCTCTTCCACCCAGATGATAGACCGAAGAGCGTTCGACCCATTTCCCGGTGCGGATGAGGTCGAGCCAGCGGTGCTGTTCGCCGCAGAGTTCGCGCGAGCGTTCGTCGAGGACATAGTCGATCGTGATCGTGGCCGGCGTGGCGGCTACCATGGCGTCTTCATGTCCGGGGAAGGCTGCGCGTCGGCGCAGCGTGAGGATGTGCTCGCGTGCACGGGCGTTGTCGCCCAATTGTACGGCGGCTTCGGCGGCGATCAGGTAGGTCTCCGACAGTTTGGCGGTCAGCCACGTGCGTCCCGACGCATCGTTCACGTCCTTGCGTTTCGTATCGAAGAATTTGTGAATCGAAGGAAAGAACCCGCGCGTATGCTGGCTTGGCGTCCAGATGCGGTAGTTTTTGGACGCTCTGTACTCGTCGCTCACTTCATGTCCGGGGAAAACGAAAGCGGTATCGCCCACATTAATCGGTTCGCCCAGCAAACCGGTATAGGTTGCCGCCGCGCCGCCGCCGCGTTCCACGTTACTCAGCCATACGGTCTGGAAGGTAGAAAAATAGCGGCTGTCGTTCGTCTTGTCGGCAAAGATGACGGTGATGAGTTCGTCCGTCGGCGCGAGGCGTATCCACGGGCGCGAGTAAGAGATCGAACGTCCTACGGGCGAACCTGAACCGACGACAAAGGTCGGATAGTTGGGCGTGTAATAGGAAATGGAGCGATCATCGCCTCCTACACCGCCGCTAGAGGAGTTGCTCAGGCCTGGGAAACCGTTGAAGGTATAGGAGTCGTTCGTGCGCTCGCAAGTGAAGAGCACTTCGCTGCTGTGCTCGTTGCCCTCCTTTACGACGTCGGCGTATGTCGACAGCAGGGCGACGCCATAAGCGCTCAGGTTGTTAAGCAGCGTCTCGGCTGTCGACAGCGCCTGCTGATGGTTGCCCATCGTGAGATGTACTTTTGCCAGATAATGCAGGGCAGCCTTCTTGGACGCTGTTCCGAGCAGTCGCGATTCGACCGGCAGGTTTTCGACGGAGTAGTTCAAGTCGGTCAGGATGGCGGCATAGACTTCCGCTACGGAGTTGCGCGTAGACATGCGGTTCGGCACGGTGTTGAACTTCAGTTCGCCCGAACCCAGATCCAGCGGACATCCGCCGAACATTTGCACCAGGTTGAAATAGAAATAGGCGCGCAGGAAGCGTGCTTCGGCAATCAGAGCGGGAGAGAGACCAGCCCCTTCGCCGTATTCCACGATTCCGTTACACGTATTGATGTACTGGTACGAACTGTTCCAGAAGTTGCTGAAGTCTCCCGTCTGCGAAGTGATGGGCGTCGTACCGGTCACTTCGGGTGTCATGTCCAAAGGCGCGTTGGTAAATGAGTCTCCAGCGGTAAATTCGTCTGTTCCCGCTTCCATGCAGAAGATGGGGCCTTGTGAGCCGGTAACGAAGCGCAGGCCCTGATAGGCGGCCGTCAATCCGGACTGCAATCCGGCGGACGTACGGAACAAATCGGGCGTCAGCACGGCGCGCGGCTGTTCTTCCAGAATGTCGTTGCAGGAAGAGAAAAGGCCTGCGAACATGGCGCCTGTCAAAAGGATACTGAATATTTTCCGTTTCATATCTTTTTACTTTTAATATTAATAAATCAGAAACTTACATTTAACCCCAGCAGGAAGTTGCGGCTCACGGGCACGCCGAAGCCTACCCAGAGCTGGCGTTCCAGATTCGTGGTCGTACTGTATTGCGTCGGTTCGGGGTCTACGCCTGCGCCTTCTTTCATGTAGGGCGAGAAGAAGGCCGGGAACGGATTCTGGCAGGTCACGTAGAGACGTGCCGACCGTGCGCCGACGTGGTTCAGGATGTTCTTCTGGAACGTATATCCGAGCGAGAGGGTACGCACCTTGAGGAACGTGGCGTCGAAATATCGCAGAGTGGAGGCAAAGTCGATCGTTTCGCCGCTCTGGTTACCCGGCTGCGGATATTTGTTGACCGGATTGGTGGGCGTCCAATAGTCTACTTTCGTCGAGTTGCGGCGTCCGGTATGCGTGATGTTGTAATCGTAGTGGCGCATACTCATCAGATGACCGCCCATGCGGAAGAAACTGACGGCCGAAAAGTCGAAGTTCCTGTATCCGAAACGCAGGGTGAGACCGCCGGAAAAGTCGGGTTCGAACGTGCCCACGATCTTGCGATCGCCGTCGGCCGTGATTGTGCTGCTGTTGTCGAGGTCGGCCACCTTGATCTGGCCGGGTTTATATCCGTACTTGGCGGCTTCTGCCTCTTCGCCCAGCTGCCAGATGCCGGAATGGACGTAGTCGTACATCACGTTGATGGGATAGCCTACAAACCAGCCGTTGTCGATATTACGTTCTTCGCCGCTGGCCAGCGCCGTAATCTTGTTGCGGTTGAAGTAGATATTGAAGTCGGCGTTGAAACTGAAATCTCCCGCTGTCTGAGGTTTGATTATTTGTCCATTTATTGCAAATTCCAGTCCCTTGTTTTCGGTCGACCCCACGTTTTGCATGATAGGTCTGTCCACGCCGCTCGACGACGGCAGTCTGACTGAGAGCAACAGGTCGCTGGTCTTTTGCAGATAGACGTCGAGGTAGCCGCTGATGCGTCCGTTGAACAGGTTGTAGTCGACGCCCAGGTTGTAGTTCTGGGTATACTCCCATCCCAGGTTGGAATTGGGCAGGTCGGTGACGTAATACCCGTATTGTCCGGTGGCGCCGGGGCCGTAGTTGTAGTAAGCCATGCCCAGTCCTCCCAGCGTCTGATAAGGACTGACAGCCTGATTGGAAGTCTGTCCGTAACCCAGACGGAGTTTCAATTGCGAAATGGATTCGATGTCCTTCATAAACGCCTCGCGGTTGGCGTTCCAGCCCAGCGAGAAGGCGGGATAGCTGTGCCATTTTTTACCGGGCGACAGTACCGACGAACCGTCCGAGCGGAAGGTGGCGGTCAGCATGTAGCGGTCGTCGTACGAATACTGTACGCGTGCCATAAGCGACTGCAAGCCCCGCTGCCAGTAATTCTGGTTGCTGGTGCCCGAGTTGATGTTTTTCTCGCCGTTGGCCATGCTCAGGTTGTAGTACAGCAGGTAGTCGGCGGCAATGTCGGTAGCCTGCATCGACGAGCGCTGGAATTGCGACTGCTCGGCCGAATACATAGCCGTGGCGTTCAGGCGGTGTTTCTCGGCGAGTACCTTATTATAATATAACAGGTTTTCGACCGTCCACTGCTGCCATTGAGTGTTCCGTACCGTAGCCGAAGATACACTGGGTGGATTACCCGGATAATCGGCGCCGTTGCTGAATAAGCCGTAGTTCTCCTGCGAATAACTCAAACCCACGTTGAAACGGTACGTCAGTCCGTCGTAGAGTTTCACTTCGCCATAGAGCGAGTTGAACGAGGCAATACGCTTGCTCTGCTCTGCCCGTGCGTTTTCCGTTACCAGCGTATAAAGCGGATTGGTAAACGTGGCGTCGATGGTGCCGTCGAGCGGGAAGGTGACAATCGACCCGTCTGCGTTGTGCGAGGGGGAGATGGGCGTCATGTTGGTCAGGATGTCCCCCATGGGCGACCATCCGAGGTTGTCGCCGACGCCGAACGTCGTGTTGGTGGTCAAACCCACTTTGACGTATTTGCCGATTTCCTGGTCGACCGTCGTACGCAACGTGAAGCGGGTGTATTCCTGCAGGGGAACAACGGCCGTTTCGTTGAAATAGCCGCCGCTGAACGAGTAGGCGCCCCGCTGGCTGCCGGAACTTACGGACAGCTCATGGTTGGTGACATGCCCCGGCTGATAGAACAGATCCTGCCAGTCGGTGTAGTTGCCCGAAGCAATTACTTCCTGCTGCAGGACGGAATAGGGATATGTCCCCGCCTTGAGCGAAGCGTCGTGAAAGGCGACGAATTCGGGGCCGCTGTACGCGTTGTAGCGTTTCAGTACGTTCTTCACGCCGTAGTAACCGCTGTAGTTCACCGCCGGAGTCTGTCCCAAACTGCCGCGGTTGGTAGTGATCAGGATTACGCCGTTGGCGCCGCGCGAACCGTAGATGGCCGTCGACGAAGCATCCTTGAGGATGTCGATGGTCTTGATGTCGTTCGGCGAGATGTCGGAGAGCGAGCCGTTGAACGGGATACCGTCGAGGACGATCAGCGGGTTGTTGTCGGCGCTGAGCGAACGCTCGCCGCGGATACGTATCTGCATGGCAGAACCCGGAGCGGTACCTGTTTGCAGGATTTCGATACCCGGCATGCGTCCCTGCAGGGCAGCCGAAGCGTCGACGGCGGGGATTTCCTGTATAATCCGCGCATCGGCCGAGGCGATGGCGCCCGAAATGTCGGCCTTTCGCGCCGTGCCGTAGCCCACGACCACTACCTCTTCAAGGCTTTGCGTGTCTTCTTCCAGGGTAATGGTTAACGCTGTTTTTCCACGTACGCTGACGGCTTGCGTCATAAATCCTACATACGATATATTTAATGTAGCATTTTCCGCCACGCGCAGCGAAAAACTTCCATCCATATCGGTCACAGTTCCGTTCGTGGTACCCACCTCGAGTATACTGGCGCCGATAATCGTTTCACCAAGGGCGTCTTTTACGACACCCGTCACGGTCTTTGTCTGCCCCCATGCGAAGACGGGGATGAAAAAGATCAGGCACAGCCCGATCACTCTTCTTAGTTTAGTGTTCGTCATACAATCATACATTAATCAAATATTAAATTCATAAAAAATACTTTTGTCTTATCAGAAAATTCAATATTTCCTGTTTGCAAATGTATTCAATCATTTTAGAGTGGCGGATACGGATTTGTAACAAACATTTTGGTGCTCGTTACATCACTGTGCGAATTTGTAACAAACTTTATGCTGTACGTTACATCGTGCCGAAAATGCCATTTTATGGCATTTTTTCTATTTTTTGACGAAGACTGCCGGATTCATGCCGGCGCACTTTTTCAAGCGCGGCAAGCGGCACATACACCGTCACCGGCAACGGCATGGAAACCTGTTACCGCATTACGGTAAACCCCAACGCGCAGGCAGGGAATTACATGATTTGCAGAATTGCAAAAACTGTGAGACTGTCTTTTTTGTAATTTTATTGCAGAGATTTAAAACTGTAAATACCTTGCCCGACTTTTACCGTACGGTATCCGTTCTCAAAGCCGATTGCTTCTATACCGGGCGTCTGTCCAATATCATTCCCGCTTTCGGTAACGGTTGCATTTTCGCCGGCAGGAATATATATGGTTGCATGACTGCCGACAGGGACAGTTACATTCATTTCCAGATGCGCGCCCTTTCGTTTGATGTCGGAAATCACTTTCCCGTAAGGTGTCATGCCGGAATAATATACTTCATCCAGTTTTTCGGGCAGCAAAGGCTTAATGATAATGTGCCTGTAACCGGGTTCATTTTCGTCGGCATTCACTCCGGCAAGCGTACGGTAAAACCAGGTAAGTCCGCCGCCAAACATGGGGTGGTTACGTGAACTTTGTCCGTTCCAGTGTTCCCATGTCACAGTAGCGCCCTGCTCAATCCAGTGGCCGAAGCCGGGAAAATCGTGTTTGTTCATTGCTTCATAAGCCACATCATTCATTCCGTTTGCCGCGAGCGTTTCGAAGAAAAATTGAGTGCCGAATATGCCGGTGTTCAGATGTCCGTCGTATTTCTCTACAATTTCTCTGTACAAGGTTTTCACAACCTTGTCGCGACGTTCCTGCGGCATCCCGATGACGAGTGCAAAAATATTGCTTCCGAAATCGCCGAATGTTTCGTTTTCGCTGTCATAGAATTTACTGTTGAACGCCTGTTTTACATTGTCGGCAATCGCGGAATATTTTTCATAATCTGCCGTTTGATTCAATGCTTTGGCTGCTTTTGCGGTGAAGTCGGCGCAGCGCCACAGGAAAAACGTATGAACCAGTTCTTCGGAGGGGACGCTGTAGGCCGGCGCCCAGTCGCCCAGATTCAGCCAGTAATTGGGTGTGGTTGCATTCAGATTGGCTCTTTGCGAAAACATGGTGCCGTCTTCCGTCAGCCAGGTGAGCATGTATCGTACCTGTTCCTTCATGGCGTGATAATTATCCGCGAGTATCTTTTTGTCACCGTAATGGATGTAAAATTCCCACGGCATGATGTTCATCGCCGCACCCCAGGGCACACCGCCGCCGCAACCGGGTTGCCACGGCGCTCCGTTGGGCACATAACCCGTTTCCACATCCTGCGCATCCCGGATGTCGCGAATCCATTTCCGATAGAATGCGGCGGCATCAAAGTTGTGCATCACTGTGACGCAGGCCACTTGTCCGTCGCCCGTATAGGGTGAACGTTCGCGATGCGGACAGTCGCTCATAATCCCGCCATGTATGTTGTCGAGCAGGCTGCGACGCCATATTGTGTTGATTTGATTGAACAGATCGCTGGATGTGCGGAAGCCGGCCGATATTTTCATATCCGTATTGACGGCCTCGGCTACGAGCATTTCCGGCTTTAACTCGTCTACACCGCCGATTATTGCCTTACTGAACACGTACCATGTGAAACGGGGTGCACAGGATTCTTTTTCGTCTCCTTTAAATACATATTTCTGAACGCCGAGAGGCGATTCGCAAATATATTTCACGTTCAGCGTATCTCCTCTGCGTCCTTTAATATCTTTGAAATGTATCCAGCCGGATATTTCCACTCCGAAATCTACTTCATAAGTCCCGTCCGCATTTCTGGAGAGGGATACCGGTTCCAGACGCTCCGTCACTTTGTCCGTGGGCGCCGTGTGAGCAGTCAGTACGCCTGCGGGCGCTTCGCGCAAAACGGCCTGCTGCCATGCCGCATCGTCGCAGTCGACTGTCGCCCACCCTTCCGTTTCAAGGGTTGCATCATATATTTCACCATCATACACTCCATTCATTACGATGGGAGATTCCTTCACTTTCCATGTCCCGTCCGAACAGACGGTATCTTCGGTGCCGTCTTCATAAACAATCTCGATCCGGCACAGGAAACGGGGAGAACCGAAAGATGCGACCCAGTGGGAAGTACAATCATAGAAACCGTCGCCCACAATCGCCCCTACCACATTCTCCTGTTCCCGAAGCATGTCGCCGATGTCATAGGCAAGATACATCACCCGGTGGTCGCGAAAATTATTGTTGATGGCGATATAGGTATATTTTATGCCTTCGCGGGCGGTATAGTTTGTAAAGTTGGGAACCAGACAGTCATTGCCCACCTTCTCTCCGTTCATGTACAGTTCGAAGTAACCGAGACCCGTCACAAAAGCCTTTGCCGAAGCCACCTTTTTGGTCACATCAAATTTTTTGCGAAACATGGGCGCCGGATAATGAGGGTATTCCTGTCTTTCGCGGCTGCCTTCGGACGCCGGCTTTATTACCTTGCGAGGCTCTTCTCCCTGCCAGGGGGCGCCTATCCAGCGAGCCTGCCATTCGTCGGGAGACAGAATCCCCATTCCCCAACGTGCCGGCCTGCTCCATTCCGATGCGCGGTCGCGGCTGTCCCATACCATCACCTGCCACCAGTAATCCTTGCCGGATTGCAGCGTCTCTCCCTCATAAGGTATCAGCCAGGAATCCGATGACCGTATTTTCCCACTGTCCCAGATATCGGCCTCGCCTTTCCGCAGGTTTTCTTCGGACGACGCGACGCAAATTCTGTACGCCTGCTGATACTCTCCGCGGATATCACCGGAAACCGCTTCGTTTATCCATGACAGGCGGGGCGACATTTCATCAACAGTCGACGGGTTTTCCATATTCTCGCAGGTTAATGCGCCCGGCTGTATGTTGCTTTTTTCCGTACACGATGCCAGTGCCGAGGCTATCATGCAGCACAGGACGGCAATCCTGTTTTTCAATAACATTTTCGTTCTCATTACCGTAATGATTTTATAATATAAATTTTACATATTCCGTTTCGCTCATCTCCTGTCCGGATGAAGTTCCAACCTCGTCCTGCAGGACGGCAAAAAACGCGTTTTTTATTCTCCTGCAAATTGCAGAACGACAAAAAACGCGTTTTTTATTCTCAATTCTTTGTTAGTATAAAGTTGTATTTACTAATTGAACTTACGCTGTCCGCTCTTCACCGATTAATAGTCCTTGTAACCCGGATTCTGCACCAGGTTCTCGTTCACTTCCAGTTCGCGTTTCTGGAAGGCGTAGACCAGACGTTCCTGCGTCACCTGGAAGGCGCCGGGGAGGATCTGCGGGTCGAGCACCTTCATCCGTTCGCCGAAAGCGTTCATTACGCTTATTGCCTGTCCGGTGCGTATCAGGTCTGTCCAGCGGTGATTCTCGAATGCCAGTTCGTGGCGCATTTCGTCGGAAACCTTCTGCTTGTCGACCGACGTCAGGGCAGGCAGTCCGGCGCGTGTGCGCACCTGGTTGATCCAGGGCAGCGCTTCCGCGTTCTTGCCCTGTTCCACCAGACATTCGGCCAGCAGCAGCAGTGCTCCACCATAGCGATAAACAGGGAAGTTGTCGCCCGTCCGCAACCCATAGTTATAGGGCGGATGGTAGTATTTCCTTACGAAATACCGGAAGACTTTCCCTTCGGGGACGGCATATCCCTTCGGCTCGGCAAGATTCTCGAACGTAAACTGTTCGCCGTCTGCAATTCCTTCGGCCACGGCAATGGACACCGACAGACGCAAATCGCCCTCTTCGTAGGAATCAATCATTTCCTGCGTGGGCACGCTCCAGCCACCGGAGGTGTAGGCATAGTTGTTGGCGCTGATACCCATCAGCAGCTCGTTGTTGTTGCATTTGGGAATCTGGCGCCATGTCAAGTCGTTGTGCAGGCCGCCGTCGCCGTCGAGATACTGGATTTCAAAAATGGATTCCTTTCCGTTTTTGTTCCCTAAGCTGTAGATGTCGGCGTAATCGTCTTCGAGCGCATAGTTCATGCGGGTGACGTCGAGCAGATCCTGCTCTGCCTTGGCGTATTCGCGGGACGGCTTGGACATGTAGGCGTAAGCCCTCAAGACTTTTGCCGCGCCCATCGTAGCCCTGCCCGACTGCGGGAAGGAAGTGGCGACCGGTATGCCGAGCGTGATGGATTCGCTCACGTCGGCGATGATCTGGTCGTACACCGCTTCCACCGTGGAATTGGGGAGGAACGACTCCGCTTCGTTAGTCACTTCGTGAAGCATCAGCGGCACAGGCCCCCAGTGGGTGGCCAGGTCAAAATAGAAGAACGCGCGCAGGAAGAGCGCTTCGGCGCGTACCTTCGCCTTTTCGGCGTCGGTCAGTTCCGAAGCATCCAGGCGATCGAGCGCGGTATTGACCCGCGAGATACCTGAATAAAGCTCGTTATAACGGGTGTTGATCCAGTTGCCGGTCGTTTCGTCATCGAGAAACAGGCCGATTACTTCGGTGCTCAGGTACGGCCCGCGGTCGCCCGAGTAGCGGGTGAAGTGGGCATTGTCCGAACGCATCTCGTCCATGATCATACCGTTTGCGGTCAAAGTACGCACTCGTTGGTAGGCGCCTATCAGAGCCTGGTCGAAATGCGTCGACGTTTTATAAAACGTGTTCGACGTGACGGATGTTTCGGGATAGATTTCCAGGAAACTGTCCGAACAGGAAGCGAGGGAGAAAATCCCTGCAATGGCAATGAATAATATTGTCTTTTTCATATTTCTAATCATTTTAAATTAAAACTTTAAGTTTACGCCCACACTGAAAACCCTCGCTGTGGGATAGGAACTGCTGTCTATACCCTGGCGCAGTCCGTCGGAACCGTTGTTGTTCACTTCCGGATTCATGCCGGAATAGTTGGTCAGTGTCAAGATATTCTGTCCGCTTAGGAATACACGCAGGCTGTTGATGTACGGATTCACCTTGAACGGGACGGTATAGCCGACGGTGAGGTTTTTCACCATCAGATACGAGCCGTCGAACACCCAGCGGGTGTTGTTGTAGCGGAACAGTTCGGTCGTTCCTGCGCGGGTGCGCGGGATGTTGCCCTGTCCGGGATTGCTTTCCGAACGCCAGCGCTCGGCTACTTCCTTGGTCACGTTGAACACGCCGTCGATATTTTCCGTCCACTCCAGCTGGCCGTCGATGATGTCGCCGCCCACGGCTCCGGCTATCACGATGCCGGCATCGAACTGTTTGTACGAGAATTCGTTGGTGATGCCGTAGAGGAAGTCGGGATTCGGGTTGCCGATAAACGTGCGGTCACTCATGTCGATGATATTGTCGCCGTTCAGGTCTTTCATTCGCGCGGTGCCGACCATCGAAGAGGCATGTTTCGGCCCGGCTTCGTATTCGGCCTGCGTCATGAACACGCCGTCGTAGATGTATCCGTAGAACAGTCCCAGCGGCTGGCCTACTTCCGTACGGTTATAGTCACCCTGGTTTGCATTTCCGCCGATGGGCGTATCGTTCGTGCCCAGTTTGACGGCCTTGTTGCGGTTGAACGTAATGTTGACGTTGGTATTCCACTTGAATTCACCTACCATATTGCGTGTTTCCAGTCCAAATTCGTGTCCCCAGAAATGGAACTCGCCGATATTGGAACGGATGGTGCTGAAACCGGCCTGATTGGGGATGTCGATATTGTAGAGGAATCCGTCGGTTTTCTTCCAGTAATAATCGTACACAAAGAAGATGCGGTCGTTGAACAGTCCCAGATCCAGTCCGAGGTCGTACTGTTCGGTCGTTTCCCACGTCAGTCCGCTGTTTCCGATGCGGCTGGGTGCACGTCCGGCGGCAATGGAGTTGTTGATGATGTAATTGGCAGATGTGACTTCCGGAATCCATTCGTAGTTACCTATTTCATAGTTCCCCAACTTGCCGTAGCTGCCCCTGACTTTCAGATAGCTCAGCTTGTCAATATTCGACAGGAACTCTTCGTCGGAAGCAATCCATCCGAGCGAGACGGAAGGGAAGTTCGCCCATTTGCTCAAAGGCCCGAAACGGGAGCAGCCGTCGCGTCTGAACGATGCCGAGAGCAGGTATTTCCCCATGTAATCGTAATTGAACCGCGCCAGATACGAAATCATCGACCATTCGCCTTTCCCGCTGTCGGAGCCGGCGTCGGCTACCCGACTGGATGCGGCCGTAAACCAGGAAACTTCATCGTCGGGATAGTTCGAGGCATTGATTCGCGCCCTTTCATCCGCCGTTTTCTGCGTGGTATATCCCAGCAGCACGTCGAAGTGATGTTTGTCGGCAAAGGTTTTGTCGTAGTTCAGCGTGTTTTCCACCAGCCAGTTCAAATGTTTCCGGGTGTCGTAGCGTCCGGTTGCAGGCTTGGGCGGAGCAGAGAACATGCCGCCGTTGACTTCGGAAGGTACCCATTCCTGATAGGTGCGGTTGAAAATTTCCATGTTGCCGCTCAGGCGGTATTTCAGGCCGTCGATCAGTTTGATTTCCGTATAGAGATTGTTCCGGCTGATGGCCATTGTCGAAGGCGTTTTCCGTTCCTGCAGCACAAGATAGTAATTCGCATTGGCAAACATGCCCGGAGGCGAATACGAAATCGGATAGGTGCCGTCGTCGTTTTTGTATTTCAGCTGCGGGTCCATCAGGAACGACGAGCCGATGATATTGCGTCCGTTGCCGATACCCGGCGTAATCTGTCCCTTCATGTACGAAGCCGAGACGTTCAGCCCGAAAGTGATGCGTTCCGTAGCGTCGAAGCGGTTGTTCGCGCGAGCGTTGAAGCGCTCGGAATAGGTGTTCAGCACTACGCCTTCGGTCTTGTTGTAGCCTACACTGACCGACGATTTGACTTTTTCGGTGCCGGAGGTAAGCGACAGGTTGTAGTTTTGTGTTTTGGCCGTTCTCAGCAGCACGTCGAACCAGTCCGTTCCTTCCTGCACGCTTTCGGGATTCCGGTACACGTCGGGCACGCCGCCGGTGTAGCCTTCATAGAGTGCGGCATCTTCGTAATATTCTTTCTTGAACTGCGCAAATTCCTGTGCGTTCATCACGTCCGGCCGTCCTCTTTCGCCCGTATTCTGCCATCCGACATTGGCGCTGAATTCGATATTCGTCTTTCCGGCTTTGGCGGATTTGGTCGTGATCAGGATGACGCCGTTAGCTGCACGCGACCCGTACAGCGCCGCCGATGCTGCATCTTTCAGGATGGTGATGTTCTCGATTTCGTCGGGGCTTAGCGTCTCCATTCCGGTTGTGGACGGGAAGCCGTCGATGACTACGAGCGGCGAGTTGCCGCCGTTGGGCGAAGCCTGTCCGCGAATACGGAACGTCAGACCGGCGTTAGGCTCTCCGTTGGCCTGATAGATCTGTACGCCGGAGAATTTCCCCTGTAACTTTTGCCCGATATTGGAAACCGGCATGTCCGAAAGTTCGTCGGTATTCAACTTGCTCATGGCGCCGGTGACGGAACGGGCTTTCTGCGTACCGTAGGCTACGACGATGACTTCATCCAATGCTTTCGCATCCTCTACGAGCTTGATTATAAGAGATTTGCCCCCCCCCGTGGATAATACGCTGATTTCCTGGGTGATGTATCCAACGAAGGATACCTGCAGCACGGCATTGTCGGCCACGGTCAGCGAGAAGTTTCCGTCCAGATCGGTCACTGCGCCGTTGGTTGTGCCTTTTTCGATGACGTTCGCACCGATAATGGTTTCGCCCCGGACGTCGGTGACCGTGCCGGTGATTCGCTTGCCGGACTGCTGCAGCCCGGTTACGTCGTACGGCGCGGCATGCTGCTGTTTCGAAAGAACAATGTACTTGTTCTGAAATTCATAGTTGACGTCCGTATTCAGGAAAGTTTCGTCGAGGAATGCAAGCAGATTCCCGGATTTGTTTTTCAGATGGACGACGCGCTCCACATCGACATCGTTATTGCGGAACAGTACCAGAAAATCCGTTTGATTTTCTATGACCGAAATAAGTTGTCGTACACTAATGTCGTTCGTTGCCAGCCGTATATTGACGGTCTGTGCATCCAGATTTTCTGCAATCAACTGCAACGAACACGCAAATAATAGAAAAACCGATGTTTTCATGACTCTGAATAATTCTTTAAGATAAAGATTTTTAATGATAAAGAATCGCAATAATTTTTTAAAATTCATACTTTTGTTTGTTTTAAGTGAATACTAATTTATAAACTACTGTGTTTGTTTGGTTTGGCTGCGGCAAGGCGCTTTCACTGCCTGTCGTGGCATTTTGTTTTACAATGTTTTTTCTCATAGGCGTTAATGTTTAAAATTTGACATGTTATTTGATAATTGTTATGGTATTGTTTTCTTCGTCGATCATCATTCTGAATCTGTGGATTTGCTGCATGAGGCGGAGTATTTCGCGGAGGCCGTCGCGCTGACGGAATTTCACGGTGTAGCGCCATTGCAGCATGGCGGCGTCTTTCATGTCGATGCGTATGTCGTAATACAGTTCCAGTTTTTTCAGTATGTTTTCGAACGTTTCGTTTTCGAAGCTGTATATGCCTTTTATCCAGAGGAAATAGTTGTGGTCGGGAATTTCCGTTACCGATATGTTGCTTCCTCTGACGGTGGCTTCGTCGTTTGGCTGGAGGATGGCGGTCGAGGTGTCGTTTCCGCGGGCAGACACTTGCAGGCTGCCTTCCACGAGGCTGATGCGGCTGAAGGCTTCGCCCGGATAGCTGTACATGTTGAACGACGTGCCCAGCACCTTGACTTCCATGTTGCCGGAGGATACGATAAACGGTTTTTCGGTGTCCCGCGCCACGTCGAACCATGCTTCGCCTTCGAGGGCGACGCGCCTTTCGCCGCGGCGGAATGTGGTGGGATAGGTGAGTGTCGTGCGGGCGTTCATCCAGACGACGGTGCCGTCGGCCAGCGTCAGGCTTATCCGCTGTCCGGCCGGGACATGGAGAGTCTGCACGGTTTCGTCCGCGGCGTTATCCGCCGAAAAATAAAGGTATGCGGCAGTCCACGTCCCGAGCGTCAGGCAAAGGATGGCGGCGGCGTAGCGAAGCGTGTGACTCCGCCGCCGGGCAACCGACTTGCGCCTGCGTTCGCCGACGAATGCGTCATAGCCGGCGCGCGTCTTCCCGGCGTCGCCCTCGACCGGAGCAAGTGCAAGCAGCGCAAGCAAATGCTGATGACGGATGAACGTCGCTTTCAATGCCGCATCCTCTTCAGCCCTGCGCAGCAACTCCAGTCGCTCGCCGAGGGACAGTTCGCCCTGAAAATATTTTCGTACCGATTCTTCCATTCAGAAATTCAAAATTCAAGATTCAAAAGTTCAAAGATTCAAGAGTTTTCTGCAGGAACGCCTCATGTATCGATAGAACAGTTTATCCCGTGCATAGTATATATACGTATGAGGAGCAGAAATCCGCCAAAAGAGAGTGAAAAAAAATGCATAAATCTTTTTTGAAGTGTTCCGGGCTTCAAGCGCGTGTGTTTTTTGCGCCTACAGATAAAACGCGAACAGCAGCAGGGGCAGGCAGTCTTTCAGTTCCTGTTTCAGTTTGCGGTAGGCGATGCTCATCTGCGTTTCGACGGTGTTGACGGAGATGTTCATTTCGAGGGCAATGTCTTTCTGTCTTTTTCCTTCGAACTTGTTTTTCAAGAAGATATCCCTGCACTTTTCGGGTAGCGTATTGATGGCGCGCATAACCAGTTCTTCGATGTCCGTTTCGGGCGGCAGGAGGTCATGGTCGAACGCTTCGAGCGAATCGAATTTCATCTGCATTTCGCGGCGAAACGTTTCCTGTATGGCGTCTTCCGCTTCACGCACAACAATCTGATGGCGGATGAAGTCGATGCACCTGTTCTTGATACTCGTGAAAAGAATCGCCAGCAGATGATTCCGCCTGTAAAGGGAATGGCTCCGCGTTTCCCATATTTCGGCAAAAGCATCCTGTACAATGTTTTCCGCATCTTCGCGGGAAACAATGTATTCGCACGCAAAGCGAACCATCCCGGGATAGTGAGACCGATAGATATTCTCGAAATTATCCCGGAAAAGCTGTTCCGTATTTTTCACTTCGTCCTTTTCCATTCTGTCATTTGATTTTGCAAAGTTAGAATTTTCCGCTGTAAAATGAAAATTCGGGAATAAGAAATCTTTTTTCCGTATATTTATTGTACGTGAGACAAAGATGTTCACTGACACACGGAACGCCTTCTCCCCTACCCGCCCGAACAGGAAATAAAAATCCCACAAAAATGGTATTGCAGGATATAAAGCGCACCTCTACCTTTGCTGCCGAAAAAAACAGTGACAAATTATGACGGCTTGTGCATACATAGTTATAATAATACAAATAAAGTTATGTAAATAGATTAAATATGAAAACAGTAAACTTATTTTTAGTGGCAGCGCTCGCAGGCGCAGCAGCAATCAATCCGGCAAAAGCCGATGGCGGCGATGAAAATCGCCAAGTGATATACATCGAAAGTGCAAAGTATACTTTGCCGCTGGTCGAAAAGTGGATCACGGAATATAACAGGACGAACCCCGACGTGCAGGTCAAACAGGCCGGAAAAGACGCTAAAACCGTCGACCTCCGCATTGTCGCCAATGCAGAAGCCGACAACACCGGTGAGGACGGGAAAGCAATTACCTACGTGGGACGCAGCGCCCTCCTGCCCGTAACGGCGAAGGACAATCCCCTGCACGAACAGATCAGCAGGCGCAAATTCGGAAAAAAGGAACTGAAAAAACTCTTCTTCAGCGACGATCTGTTCGAAGAGGAAAACGACAAAAAAGACCCGTTGCAGGAACAGCTGACCGTCTATTCGGGCAACAGCACAACGTCGGTCGCGCCTTTCTTCGCCTTGCACTTCGGCCAGACGATTGCCGGTTTCCGCGGTAAAAAAATCCTCGGCGACGACATCTACCTCCTCCAGGCCATCAGCAGAGATTCGACAGGCGTCACGTTCAACAATCTGAGCTACATCTACGACCTGAAAGACCGGCAGCTCAAGGACGAAATCGCACTGCTTCCGCTGAATGTCAAGAAGGATCAGTTCGAAATAATCCGGTCGGAAAACCTCGACGAGACGCTGTCGCTGCTCGAAAACGAGAAGGTCGAACTCGTACCCGTCCACCACATCGGATTTGCCTACGACGAACAGCCCGGCACGAAAGATTTCCTGAAATGGATTCTCACGGAAGGACAAAAATTCAACCACGAGTTCGGGTTCCTCCAACTGGACGAAAAGACATTGTCGTACCAGAAAAAATATTTTGGCGGCAATCTGCTAACAACCAAATAAATTTTATACAATAAACAAAAGCGCCCTCCTCCGGCCCACGGGAATGGATTGCGGAGGAGGGGCGCAGACATTAAACAAATGTGATATGACAAAGATACAAAGAAAATCTTCGGGAGAATCATATCTTCCCGAAAAAAATTATCACATCCTTTTTGAACGGACACTCCTGTTGCTATTCGTTTTTCTGTCCGTCAATACTTTAAAAGCCGAGAAACTGGAGTATTTTTTCGACAGAACCATTGTCTTCGACCCGAAAATTCCGACGCCCGAACAGTTTCTGGGCTACGAAATCGGGACAAGAATCACGGAACATCACCGGATCAACGCCTATCTGGAGAAGCTGGCCGAAGTGTCGGAACGCGCGAAGATTGTCGAAGCAGGACGCACGCACGAGCAGCGGGCAATCAAAATACTGATTGTCTCGTCGCCCGCAAACATTTCGAAGCTGGAAACCGTCCGGCAGGAACGGCAAAAGGCGAGAACGGGCGAAACCGTCCGCACGCCTCTGATCGTCTTCCTCGGATACAGCGTACACGGCAACGAGACTTCGGGCGCGGAAGCCTCGCTCCTCTCCGCATACTATCTGGTAGCGGCTCAGAACGACTTTGTGCAGAAGCAACTCGACGGCGGCATCTACTTCATCGACCCGGTGCGCAATCCCGACGGGCAGGAACGCTTTGCCTCGTGGATCAACTCCAACGCAGGCGTGAATACCGTCAACAGCAGTCCGTTCGACCGCGAACACAACGAAGGCTGGCCGCGCGGACGCGGAAACCACTACTGGTTCGACTTGAACAGAGACTGGGTGAATATCGTCCACCCCGAAAGTCAGGCGCGGGTTGCGCTCTACCAGGACTGGTTGCCGCACGTCCAGGCCGACCATCACGAAATGGGCGCCGGCAGCACCTTCTTCTTCGAACCGACAGACCCCAACGGCAACGAGAGCCGGTTTGTCCCACAGTCGACATACCGGCTGAACGGAAAATTTGCCGTAAACTACGCAAATGCTCTGGACAAAATAGGTGCCTTTTACTATACGAAAGAATCCTACGACAACAAGAATCCCAACTTCGGCTCGACATATCCCGATTATAATGGTGGCGTAGGCATTCTGTTCGAACAGGGTTCTTCGAGAGGAATACAGCAGACGACGGACAACGGACTGCTGACATTCGCCTACACCCTCCGTAACCAGTTGATATCAAGCCTTGCAACTGTCGATGCTGCTAATGAAAACCGCGACGCTCTGTTCGACCTGCAAAAGGAATTTTTCACAGCCGGATTGAAAAACGGCAAGGCGTTCATCGTCGGAGACCCCCACGATGCCGGACGCCTGAACAAATTTGTCAATCTGCTGCTGGCGCATCATCTCGATGTGTATGAAAACGACCGTGAAGTTACGGCCGGAGGCTTCAGGTTCGAAAAAGGAAAATCATACATCATCCCCGCCGGACAGCCCAACAGCGCGCTGGTGCAAATCATTTTCGACGACAAAAAGGACTACGACGACGCAGGCAAGCTGGGTTACGGAGCCGGTTTTTCGGTCGCATACTCGTCCGGACTGCCGTATGCCGTGCTGACAAATCCCGCAAAAGGCGCCAGAGTGGAATCGCCCAGGCAGTCTGTCGCCGCGCCTCTGCAGAAGTCGAATTACGCCTATCTGATCGACTATCGCGATTCGCGAAGCCAGCGCCTGCTGTTTCGCCTGCTCGAAAAGGACATTCTGGTCAAGTCGGCCTTTCAGCCCTTCTCGGTCAGCACGGCCGGCGGCGTGAAGGACTTCACATACGGCACGCTGCTCGTCCCCGTCCACAATCAGTCCGTCGCATCCGGCGAACTGTTCAAACTGCTGCAGGAACTCGGCGAGCAGG
Source organism: Tannerella sp. (assembly GCA_031270465.1). Taxonomy (GTDB): domain Bacteria; phylum Bacteroidota; class Bacteroidia; order Bacteroidales; family Tannerellaceae; genus Tannerella. The sequence continues at coordinate 26,114 of JAISXP010000168.1, forward strand.
AAGGCGTGAGCATCGATGCCGTATCCACGGGCTACAGCGTCCGGGGCGTAGACCTCGGCAGCAGCGCCTTCCGCAGGATAAACAGGCCGAACGTACTGCTCGTCACGGGAGGAGATATTTCATCGACCGAAGCAGGCGAAGTATGGCACCTGTTCGACCGGAAGCTCGGCTATCCGCTTGTCCGCGTGGAATCCGGCAGTTTCGGCCGCGTACCTCTGCACGAATTTAACCGCATCGTACTCGTAAGCGGAAGCTATTCGTTTCTCACACCGCAGGCGTTGCAGGCGCTCCGAAGCTGGATAAGCGCCGGCGGCACGCTTGTCACGGTCAACTCCGCCGGACGATGGGCACTCTCCAGCCTGCTACGTAGCAGCGACGAAGCCAAAAGCAGCGAAAACTCCGACGGCGCGCGCACCGCCTTCGGACGAAGATTGCCCACTTCCATCTTCGACACGCGCATCAACCTGAAACATCCGCTTGCCTTCGGACTGACAAGCGAAATACTGCCCGTAATAAAGGAAAACTTCCCCTTCATCCCCATCGCGGACGATTCGCTCAATCTCATCTCGCGTTATGCCGAAACACCGCTGCTCAACGGCTATCTGAACCCTGCCGACAAAAAGAATTTCAGCCGGTTTACGCCGATAAAAGTACGCAGTTCAGGCGCAGGCAATATCGTGATATTCGACGAAGATCCTCTGTTCCGCGGAATATGGGATGCTACCGAAAGAACATTTATTAACGCCATCCTTCTGGGTGACCGCATCGGCGGGGCACAAAACGCTCGGGGAATTTGAATCTTTGAAGCCTGAATTTCGAATTGTTTTACTCGAAAATGATGCAAACTCTGTAAAAATGAAAAAAGCCGCTGATATGGCGGCTTTTGGGAGCGGAAAGCGAGGGATTCGAACCCCCGGTACAGTTACCCGTACACCGCATTTCGAGTGCGGCCCGATCGACCACTCTGGCAGCTTTCCTTCCTTAAGAGCGCCCAAAGGTATAAACTTTTTTCGAATATCGGCACCTGTCGGACGGTTTTTCTGTCCGGAAAGTCGAAAAAAGGAACATCATATCCTTTCGAGCGTTTTTTCGATCAGTCCCGCAAGACTGTCTTTGTACGACGTATTCATACGGTGGTCTATGCGCCCGGCGATGATGCAGCAAACCGTCAGGGCGCGGTGTCCCATCAGTGCGGACAGGCCTGTCAATGCCGAACTTTCCATCTCGAAGTTGGTAATCCTGCTGCCTTCGTATTCGAATGTCCCTATTTTGGCATTGAGCGCCGGGTCGTGGAGCGGAAGGCGCAGTGCGCGTCCCTGCGGACCGTAGAAACCATTTGCCGCGATTGTTACGCCGCGATGGATGTCGTCGCACGCAATCTGTTCGACCAGCGAGGCATCGGCGCGCACGACGTATGGCCGCAGGCCGTCGCACTGCCATTCAAGTTGTTGCAGCAACGCCTCCTCGAAGCGAATGTCGCGTATTTCTTCATTGCGATCGTAGAAATAGATGACGCCGTCCAGCCCGATGGCGCATTCGGCGGCGACGTACGACCCGACCGGGACGTACGGTTGCAGTCCGCCCGACGTGCCGACACGCACCATCGTCAGCCGGCGGAAAACCGGCTTGACGGTGCGCTGTTCGAGGTCGATATTGGCCAGAGCATCCAGCTCGTTGACGACGATATCCATATTGTCGCAACCGATTCCGTTCGACACAACGGTGATACGCTTTCCGCGATAGCTACCCGTGATGGAATGAAATTCGCGGTTTGCAACGTCACACTCCCTGTTTTCCAGATACTCGCCGATAAGCGGGACACGCGCCGGATCGCCCGTGAGAATCACCCGATCGGCCAGATGTTCGGGCTTGAGATGCAGATGGAAGATACTCCCGTCGGCATTCACGATCAGTTCGGACGGCGGAATAACTGCCATGGTTGCGGCGTCAGTCCTTAATAGGTTTGCTCGGAGCGCCGGAAGGTTTGGCGATGGCGTCGCGCATGGATGTGTCGGCTTCGATATTCTTCATCCGGTAGTAGTCCATGATGCCGAGGTTGCCGTTGCGGAAGGCTTCGGCCATGGCTTTGGGCACTTCGGCTTCGGCTTCGATTACCTTGGCGCGCGCTTCCTGGGCTTTGGCTTTCATTTCCTGTTCGGTGGCCACGGCCATGGCGCGCCGTTCTTCGGCTTTTGCCTGGGCGATGTTTTTGTCGGCCTGTGCCTGATCCATCTGCAGGGCTGCTCCGATGTTTTTGCCGATGTCGATATCGGCGATGTCGATGGAGAGTATCTCGAATGCCGTTCCTGCATCCAGTCCCTTGCGGAGTACCAGTTTGGAGATGGAGTCGGGGTTTTCGAGCACGCTCTTGTGGTTTTCGGACGAGCCGATGGAGGAGACGATGCCTTCGCCCACACGTGCCAGCACGGTTTCTTCGCCTGCGCCACCGACCAGTTGCTTGATGCTGGCACGAACGGTTACGCGCGCTTTTGCGATCAGCTGAATACCGTCTTTTGCCACGGCTGTGACGGGCGGCGTGTCAATCACTTTCGGGTTTACCGACATTTGTACGGCCTGAAACACGTCTCGCCCGGCCAGGTCGATGGCGGTTGCCATCTGGAACGTGAGGTCGATGTTGGCTTTCGATGCCGAAACGAGGGCATGCACGACGCGTTCGACGTGTCCGCCTGCCAGGTAGTGTGCTTCGAGTTCGTCGCGCGTGAGGGTGCTCAGTCCCGCTTTGTGCGCTTCGATCATTGCCCGTGCGATGACGCCGGGCGGCACTTTGCGGATGCGCATCAGAAACAGCTGTATCAGCGAAATGCTTACGCCGGATACTTTTGCAGATATCCACAGTAAAAACGGCACATAGTACCAGAATACGAAGAACAGGATAACTACAGCGAAAATCAATAGATAAAAAACAAATTCTGTCATAGTGTTATAATATTAATTTGGGATAGATTTTACAATAATCTGGTAGCCTTCGATCTGTATGATGACGACCGGCGTATGTTCGTCGACAAAATTTTCCATTGCCCTGGCTTCGACGGTGGTGTTGCCAAAGCGTGCTTTGCCGGCGGGGGCAAGGCGCGAGAGGGTGATGCCTTCGTCGCCGGGTTTGAGACCCAGATCGCGCGTGGAGGTGACACGCGATTCGATGTTTGTGTTGAGTGCGATACGTCGCAGGGATTTTGAGCGGAGTATCCAGTAAAAGAACGTGCCGTAGACGACGGTCGAAGCGGCAAGTGTGGTATGTCCGCCGACTGTTCCCAAAGCATAGTAGCCGTATATCACACCACCGATGGCGAACAGCGCTCCGCCGATGCCGGCCAGCGTGACGCCGGGGAAGAGGAATATTTCCAGCAGGAACAGGATGAGGGCAATGACTGCAAAGGCAATGATGATAGTGACGTTTAGTATCATGTCTGTTAATTTAGTGTTTGTTTTCGATGTTGCGTGTTTTCTTTACCCACTCGTTCATTTGAGCGTAGAGCGTGGTCAGTTCTTCTTCCGATTTGAGGATGGAGGATTTCAGCCGTGTGCGTGCCGCTTCGTTGCCGGCGGTATATTTACCTCGCGATTCGTCGAGTTTTTGTTTGAGGTCTTCGATTTGTTTTCGGATGTTTTCGACTTTCCGGTAGGCGTTTTCGGCTTCGGGGCTTTTGAAGTCTGTCCACGTGTGATATGTGTTGAGGTCATTGACGACAAAGGCGAAGTCGTGCGGCCGTTTCGGGGCGGCCATAGCCATTTCGTCGGTTCTTGCCCGGCTGATGCGTTCGGAGTAGTCGTTTCCGGCTACCCATGTGTCGTGTATGGAGGCGAGCAGCGCACGCCGGCAGAGTTGGAGGTCATCGGCGGAGCTGTCGATTCGTTTGCGCGATTCGTCGGGGATGAAGAGGTAGACGCAAACTTTGCCTTCGGGCTGGTTGCGGTCGGAGACGAACCATCCGGTTTCTTTTGTTTCGTCGATGACCATGAGATAGTCGTTGGCTGTGGAGTTGAACGGCATTCCCATCTGCTCGGGGGCGAGGAAGGCGTTGTTTTTGTATCGTGTGACGAAGAGGTCGTATCCGCCGATGGAGCCGTTGCCTTTCGAGGCGAAGTAGAGCGTCACGCCGTCACCCCGCACGAACGGGTAGTTGTTGTCTGCCGTGTCTGCCGCGAAGACGGGGCTTTCGTCCGCCCACGTGTCCATAAGTTTCGACTGGGTGTAGAGCGTGTAGCGGCCATTTTCGTCGGGGCGTCCGTAGTATGCCTGGTCACCTTTGGGATTGATGTAGACGGAGGTTTGCACGTCGGTCAGTTCAAAAAAGTCGCTGCCGGATGCGTGCAGCAGCGTGCCGCAGTCGCTGCTCAGGAAGTAGGCCGTGAGGATTTCGTCCCTGTCGACGACGATGCTGTCGATGACCTGCACGTCTTCCATTCTTTCTTTCATCCGGAGCAGTTTTTCGACGCCGGCCAGCTGTGCTTCAACGGCTTCGGTGTCTTCTTTCTTTTTCTTCAGGTGTTCGATGTATCCCTTCCACATGTCGACAGCTTCGGCGAAGCGGTACGAGGCGGTGTAGATGTCGGCCAGATAGTGGTACGATTCGCCCAAGTCGCGGCTGACGGCTACGGACAGATGTTTTTCGGCGGAGACAAAATCGTCCGTCTCGAAGCAGCAGACGCCGTACCACAAGTTGTACGACGGGTTCGAGGGTGATTGCCTGACTAATTTCTCGAAAGCCGGCTTTGCCTCGGCGTATGCTCCTTCGTTGTAGAGTTTCTTTGCCTGGTCGAGGCTTTGCGCATGTCCTGCCGCCACGAGAGTGACGAGCAGCACCGCACATACAATCATTTTTCCGGACAGAGTTTTCATCGAAATCATCTATAAACAGAATTTGCCCCCAAAGGTATGAAAAAAACGATAATCATACGTGATATGCAGAAAAAAAATTGGCGGACATGAAAAATCTCTGTTCCGGCATCGGGCGGCGGTGCGTTGCGAGACCGTCTGCCTGACGTATGCGCGGGACGCCGTCATCGCCTTCTGCGGCTGTTCGCCATCTCGGCCGATTTCTTTTTGTACGTTTCCAACTGTTCGTCCGTAAGCACTGTCGACAACGCTTTTTCTTTTTCCTGATTGAGAGCGGTCATTGCTTCGCGGATTTTTTCGCGATCGCCGTCGACCGACTGGAAAAGAATCTGCTGCGCACGGACAAAAAGCGTATTAATCGAATCTACGGGATTCTTCTGTTCGGCGGTCAGGTTCAGTTCCCGTGTCATCCATTCATTCTGGCGCTGTACCATTTCTTCGGCCGTAAGGCGCTGACCTCCACCCTGGCGTCCCTGCGCCTGCAGGGAGATGCATGTAAACATGCCTGCGATAATTAAAATAAAAGTTTTCATAGTGATGTTATATTTAAATGTTCGTATCGTCTTTCTCAAGCGGGACGTGCAGGCTTTCCGGGTCGCCTAACGTTCCGAGTACAAATGTACGTTTTTTTTTAAAACAAAAACTGTTTTCGCGAAAAAAAAACGGCGCCGAACATGCAGTCATCAAGTCGGGGAGTATTTTAAACACGGGGACACAAAGAACACGGAGATTTTTCGCCCGGCATCCTCTTTGTGCAACTCTGTGTTTTCTCCGTGTAACTTTTTTTCTTACACAGAGTTCCGCAGAGAAGACACGGATGGATACAGAGAAACATCTCCGTCGATATTTTTTGCCGGCAATCCGTCCATGCTGCGGATAGGTTTTTGTATAAAACCGCCGATGAGGAGTTTCTATTAAAATGCGCGACAGACATTTTTTTTGCAGTTCAAAAAAAATACTTTATCTTTGCATCGACAATATTGTTGAGCAAAATTGTTTAATAACAAAACAACATGAATAATAACGAATTAAGTACAGAGCAAATCATTCTTGAAGCCGCCGAAGCGGAATTTCTCGAAAAAGGATATGGCAATGCGAAAACGGTTTCCATCGCTAAAAGAGCGGGCGTAGGTCATTCCATGCTACATTATTATTTCCGCACCAAAGAACAACTGTTTCAAAAGATTTTCAAGGAAAAAGTTCATACCCTTGCTCAAATGTTTGTCGGTATATTTGAAAAAAACAGACCGTTTACGGAAACCGTCCGCCTTTTCGTAGAAACGCAA
>JAISXP010000171.1 GCA_031270465.1 Tannerella sp.
TAGTATCCGTTGTAGTCGATCTGCGTCCGTCCGGCCTTGCCTTTCTTCGTAGTGATGAGGATGACGCCGTTCGCCCCGCGCGAGCCGTAAATGGCCGTAGCCGAAGCGTCCTTCAGGATATCGATAGACTCGATGTCCGAGCCGCTCAGTTCGTCCAGCCCGACCACGATGGGGATGCCGTCGACCACATACAGCGGATCGTTTGTCGCCTTCAGCGAGCGGTTTCCGCGTATGCGGATGGATGTGCTTCCGCCCGGGGTAGAATTGGTGCGCATGACGGAAATACCTGCGGCCTGCCCCTGCAACGCCTGAATGGTACTGAACGAAGCTGTCTCTTTCAACTTTTCGTTTTTCACCGACGCTACGGAACCGGTCAGGTCGCGTTTCCGCGCCGTACCGTAACCTACGACCACGATTTCGTCCAGATTCTGCAAGTCTTCTTTCAGTACAATCGTCACGTCGCCTTTTCCGCCCAGCGGGAAGGCAACCGTTTGATAACCGATATAGGAGACGTTCAGCGTAACATTCGGGCCGGCTACTGTGAGGGTAAACGCCCCGTTCATATCCGAAATCGTCCCGTTGGACGTCCCGGCTTCCACAATGTTGGCTCCGATGATCGCCTCGCCATTGTCGTCGACCACCGTGCCGTTCACTTTCTGCTGTGCATGCAATGCAAACGAACAGCCAAGGATACACAACAAGCACAGCGTTTTCCGCCATGTATCCCGTCTGCGTAATAAAATAAAAATTTTTTTCATAGATAAATTGTTAAGTGGTTAATATAAAAAGAGAAGCTTTCGGAGAGCGACGTGGCGTCTGTCTCTCCGAAAGCCTTGTTTTTTTCTTCCGAAACTGCAAAAATGCAGGGAAAAATACTTGATAATATTTTTTTAATCTACTGTCATTTGTTATTATACGTGCGCGCGAGGCCGGTATAGTCTCTCTCTCTCTCTCTCTCTCTCTCTCTCTCTCTCTCTCTCTCTCTCTCTCTCTCTCTCTCTCTCTCTCTCTCTCTCTCTAATAAATAATTAACCACGGCCAAATTATGGTCGTTAAAGATGACTAATGTTTTACTGTTTTCAGAGAGAACCATTCTTTAGATATTGTTTTTCGTTCGTTAAATTCGATTGCAAAAATACACTTATTTTTTGTTGCGGAATACTTTTCTTTGCGAATTACAGTTTTTTATGTTAACGCGAAGGCTCGGCGACGGAAGAGGAAGTGAACCCAAGCAAGATCAAGAGTGTACACATTATCTTTACGGCCTCCGTCGCCTTGCGCGAACAGCTTGGGAATGCAACCTTCAAGGATGTTTCCTCCAGGCAGTAGTCGCAGGTCATGGACACTCCGCATCGACGCATGTGGGCATTTCGTAATGACGCGGCTCGTGACATGGTGATAACGCACGCGCGGCATGGTATTGCCGCGTTCGCGACATAGTATTGACATGAGTCGCGGCATAGTATTGCCGCGTTCGCGGTATAGTATTGACGTGAGTCGCGACATGGTATTGCCGATAAAAGCCTTTTAAATGTGATTGCAAAAGAATTAAAACCACACGGAAGGTGAGGTAATCGACAAACACTGCTTTCGCATACGCTTGTGAAAAATTCATCATTTTCATTCTTTCCACCGATGTTTTTATTCTATCTATTCACAGTATTTTTAAAGCAATCCATGCACACGCTTCCGCATCTGCCAAAGCGTGGTGGTGGTTTTTCAAGTCAAAGCTGCAATGTGCGGCAACCGTATGCAGTTGGTGATTGGGCAAGGCCTTTCCGAACACGCGTCGCGAGGCGCGGCAGGTGCAATGAAACTCGTAACCGGGATAATCCATTTGAATTACCACGCCTGCACTGCAAACGCTCGATAGATTGCCGTTGGCTGTCTCAAAATCTATTGCGACAAAATCAGTCAAAGTTTCTTCATTTCCTGTCCTATTCCTGCTTCCTTGACAATGGTGGAAGATCCTTTTTCCCTGTAGACAAAGCCCCGGAACATGCCTCCGCTGTTGAAGGGCATGGCGATGTTTCCGTTCCTGTCGACGGCTATCAGTCCGCCGTTTCCTGCATCCGGGCTGAGTTCCTGGTGAATGATGAAACGGGCGGCTTCTTCTACTGTTTCTTTCAGGTGTCTGTATCGGGCGCAGAGATTGTATGCTACGGCGTGGCGGATGAAGTATTCGCCATGTCCGGTGCAGGATACGGCGCAACTGCTGTTGTCGGCATACGTGCCGGCGCCGATAACGGGTGCGTCACCGATGCGTCCCCAGTTTTTCCTCAACATGCCGCCGGTGCTTGTTCCGGCGACGAGGTTCCCATGTTTGTCGAGCACAACGCAGCCTACGGTGCCGTTCTTTCCGCTTTCTTTTTTGAACTGTTCGACCCATCTCATCGTGCGCGGCGTGGCGAAGAACATGTTGTCTACGACTTCAAGTCCCTGTTCGGCGGCGAAGCGTTCGGCTCCGGCACCGCTCAGCATCACATGCGGAGAGCCGGTTATCACGGCGTATGCTGCGCGAATGGGATGTCTGACGGTTTTCACGCCGGTGACGGCTCCGGCGCTCAGGTCTTTGCCGAGCATGATGGCGGCGTCGAGCTCGAACGTGCCTTCGGCTGTGACGGTGGCTCCTTTTCCGGCGTTGAAGAGGGGGTTGTCTTCGAAATAGCTGATGACGGCCAGAACGGCCTTTTCGCCTTCTCCTCCGGCAGCGAGTATTTCGTTACCGATTGTCAGCGCCGTGTCGAGAGCTGAATAGTATGCGGCTGCTCTGGTGGCGTCGTTTTCCAGTCCGCTCATAACGCCGGCGCCGCCGTGGACGGCGATGGCGTATTCGCGCTGCTGTGCATGTGCACAGACGAATGCACTTGCGAAGAGCAGAAATATGCTACACAGTTTTCCGGTCATATTGTGCGATTTTTATTTTTGTGCTTCGCGAACGGTCTTGTAGGTTGCGTCGTCCCATTTCGGGAAGTATCCATCGTTGGCCAGGCGCAGTCCTATGCCGTAGTAGAGGTAAATATCTTCGAGCGATCCGGAGAGGTCCCACCATTCGCGGTATTCGTCGGAAGGCTGGTGATAGGTGTTTTTGCCTTCCCACAGTTTCCGGTGTTCTTCGGCGGCTTTGGGGTCGAGGGATTTGCTGCCGCCTGCAAGGACGACCGGGATGCCGGCTTTTGCGAAGTTGAAATGGTCGGAGCGGAAGAATCCTCCGCCCGGGTTGGAGGTTGTGAAGGTCACGTGTTTACCCTGCACGGCTGCTGCTTCGACGACGTAGCGGTCGATGTCTTTCGACAGTCCTCCGCCGGCAGCTCTTGCTTCGGAGGTGCGCAGTTTGTCGCCGTATCCGTCCATGTTGAGGTTGACGACTGTTTTTCTGAGAGGGAAGAGCGGGTGTGTGGCGTAGTATTCGGAGCCGAGGAGTCCCGATTCTTCGGCGGTTACGGCCAGGAAGAGGATGGAGCGTCGTGGCGGCTGGGCGAGCTGTTTGAATTTGCGGGCGATCACGAACAGCGCCGATACGCCGGAAGCGTTGTCGCCTGCGCCGTTGTAGATGCTGTCGCCGTCGACGGGGGTGCCGATGCCGAGATGGTCCCAGTGTGCGGAGTAGATGATGTATTCGTCTTTCAGGTCGGTGCCCGGCAGGATACCGACTACGTTGTGCGAGTTGGCAACGTGAACGTTGTTGACGGTTTCGATGGAGGTTGTTACGCCGAGCGGGAAGCTTTTGAATCCTTTTGTTTTGGCGGCGGCCAGTGCTTCGTCGAGGGATCGTCCGGAGATGTCGAAGAGTTTTTGTGCCGCTTCGCCGGTGATCCATCCCTGCAGGGCGACCAGTTCCTTGTTGCCGGTAGGAGAATTGAGGCTGAGGATGTCGCTCGTGCGTCCGTTCTGCACTACGCTCCAGCCGTACGACGCGGCGGCTGTTTCGTGGATAATGATTACTCCGGCGGCGCCCCGGCGGCTGGCTTCTTCGAACTTGTAGGTCCAGCGACCGTAGTAGGTCATGTAGTTTTTGCCGCGAAAGAGGTTGTCGTCGTAGAAGCCCGGATCGTTGACGAGCACGACGACGATTTTGTCTTTCACGTCGATGTCAGCGTAGTCGTTCCAGTCATATTCGGGGGCATGGATGCCGAAACCTGCGAAGACGAGTTCGGTTTTCGGCAGTTTCAGTTTTTCTTCGGCGCGCAGTGTCCAGAGGACGATGTCGTCCATCATTCTGAGTTTGGCTGTGCCTTTTTTGCCTTTCAGTGCGACGGCGTTGCCTTTTACGTTTGTTTTTACCGACAGCAGCGGTACTTCCTGGAAGTAGCTGCCGTTGACGGGTTGCAGTCCGAGCGCCTTGAATTTGTCGGCGATGTAGTTTATGGTCAGGCTTTCGTATGGGGTGAGCGGTTTTCGCCCGCCGAACGAGTCGTCTGAAAGTTCTTTGATGCCCGTGCGGAGCAACTGTTCGTCACTGACGCCTTCGGAAGGCGTGCTGTTCGTCTGAGCCTTGATTGCCGGTAGGGTTAACGGCAAAAGGAGCGTGAATAATACTGTTACTAATTTTTTCATCTGAAATACTGTTTTGTTTATTATATATTTTATTTTTTCAGCTGCCGGCTACCTTGCGGTATTGTTTTCGGCAAAGATATGTTTTTACGTTCAATCTGCAAAAAAATTTATCGTTCGAACAGGAAGATTCGGCGAACGGATGCCATTTTTTTCTGCTTCAACCGTGCCGGGAGAGAAATTGCATACAAATATATGTCCACGAATTACACGAATTTACACGAATTTTCTCATGTCAGTTCGTGTAAATTCGTGTAATTCGTGGACAAAGTAAATTTTGAAAATTATGGAATTATGTGGACGGCTGTTCGCTGCGAGGGCGGAAAGCGAGTCCGTAAGGCCGGAAAGGGCGACGGACACAATTGTTGAAATTAAAAGCAGATTTTCCATTTTTGTGATAATTAAGATGTTATTGTTTCAGATGTATAAAAGTATGTCGAACAGTGGCAGAAAAACTCACAGGAAGAAAAAAATTTCGTTTTCATTTTTAAGCATTATTAAATGCAAATATTGGACAAAGATAAATAGAATCCCGATATTTGCTTCAACAAAAACAAACAAAAAGATGAAAACAAAATTTTTTCTTTGCATTTTGTGTATGGCAGCGGTGTTTGGGTGTGACGATGCCGATCCTGTCATATTTAAGGAACCTGTTGAAATAGACCTTGGAACAGTGTTTCTGAATTTCTCAAGTAATGCTTCCGATACTACCCTTACATCGTGGACTTCGGCATGGAGTATTTATTCCTTCGATATGCCGCATATTCCCCCAAATACGGTACATCCTGACGACATTATACTGAGAGAGAACCCCACAAAAGGCGAAACGCTTTCGTATGAATGGCTCGAAAGATCCACAATGCCGAAAGCCGGATTGGAAGCGTTTCCAGTCCGGCTTTTTTCGCGATATGCGTCATCGTCACTTTTTAGTGGCTTCTTTGCATGAAGGCCGTCGGCGGCCTGTGTCGATTTCGTTTCAGTCGGTGATCAGTTTGTTCTGCGAGCGTTCGTTGCCTGGGACAGGCCAGATGTATCCGTTGATGCCGTCGGCGGGCGAGACGGTTATCGGCGCCTGCGAGGCGGGCTGCTTGACGATTGTTTCGGCGCGTCGCATGAGGTCGAATCCGCGCAGGCCTTCGCCGAGAAATTCGAGCCGCCGTTCGTTGCGGATAGCCGTTTTCAGGGCGTCGCCCGTCAGTGCGTCGAGCACGAGAGTGTCGTCTTCGGGCTTGAGCGAGCGGCTTCTGACCTGCTTCAGCGCGGCGATAGCTTCGGTTTCGCGGCCGATGTTGGCATAACATTCCGCTAAGTTGAGCAGTATCTCGGCATAGCGGAAGACGGGTACCCACTCGACGTATGTGGCGTCGGTGAATTTGGTGAGCGTCCGTTTGCCTTCGCCGATGTTTGTCAGTTTGCTGATGCGCTGGTCGTTCGGGTTGTCATAGCCGGTGATGCCGGTGATGCCTCCGAGCGTGTCGATGGCGAGTGACTTTTCGTTGAGGTAATAATATGCGACGGCAGACTGGCTCGCTCCGCGGTTGGTGCTGCTGAAGGGGATGGAGAAGATGTTTTCTGGCGTGATGAATGGTGGCAGGAAGATGGTCGTCACATCGGGAGCGAGCGAGTATCCGGTCACCTTCTGTCCGGCCTCGATGGCTTTCTGCCAGTCGCCGGTGATCATGTAGATGCGCATCTTCAGGGCTTCGACGGCTGACGGCGTGGCGCGGGTGACGGTGGCTTCCGTACCGTTGCCGGCGGGCAGCGCGGTGGTGACGGAGAGGTCTGACAGTATCTGGTCGATGACCTGCTGCGAGGAGGCGCGTGCGAGGTCGTTGTTCAGGATGTCCGACTCGGCCGTCAGGCGCAGCGGCACCGAAGGGGCGTTGCTGTCGAGCACGTAGGGCTTCGTATAAAGCTGGTGCAGATAATAGTATGTGATGGCGCGCACGAAGCGGGCTTCGGCCACGTACAGGTCGTACTTGTCGCCTGCCAGTTCGCGGTTTTCATCAATCAGTTTCAGGAACGTGTTGCATTTGTTGATCGCCAGGTAGGCCGCTCCCCAGAAATTATTGTTTTCCTGCGTGTTCAGGCCTACCTTGGTTTCGTATGTGTTGTACAGTTCCACGCCGTTGCCAGACACGTTGATTACGTCGTCGCCAATATTGTCGCTGACCAGGATTATCCTTCCGCCGAAGATATTGTTGTCCTTGATGGCGGCATAGAGGCTGAGCAGGTTGCCTTCCGTTTTTTCGGCGTCTGCAAAAACTTCTCCTTCGTTAAAGTACAGCGGCGGTTCCTTGTCGAGAAAATCTTCGCCGCATCCGCCGAAAAGTCCGGCGCCAAGGATGATAAGACAGTATAAAGCTGTTTTTTTCATATCTTTTTATATTTATTTTTATTCCGATTAAACATGTTTCATTTAAAAACCTACGTTCACGCCGAAGGTAAACACTTTCGACTGCGGCAGGGTGTTCTTGTCGATACCGCCGAAAAGGGCGGCGTTGCTGTTCGACGAGATCAGCGATTCGGGGTCCAGCCCGCTGTATCCCGTCAGGCAGAACAGGTTCTGCGCCATGGCATAGAGACGCAGCGAGCCGATGCCCACTATCTTCGGCCATCGTTTCGTGTTGAACGAATAGCCCAGCGTCAGCGTCTTGAGTCGCAGGTAGTCGCCGCGCTCGATCCAGTCGGATATCGCCCAGTTCGAGCCGTTCGAGTAGTTGTCGCCGTAGATGGGCTTGGCATATTTGGCATTGTCGCCCGGATTGCGCCACACGCTGTTGTATACTTCCAGCGAGTTGCTCCACGTTCGCATGTCGCTCACCGTGGCCGTCGTCCCGTTGAAAACCTTGTTGCCGCCCGAATACTGGAACAGGAGGGTGAGGTCGAACTGCCTGTACTTGATTTCGTTCGTCCAGCCGCCGTAGTATGTGGGCATCGTGCCGCCGAAGAGTTTCTGCTTGACGTCGGCTTCGGGGAACGGCTCTCCGGTATCCCTGGTCACAAATCGCTGTGCCCCCGACTTCTCGTACATTATCAGCACTTCCACTTCCTCCGGATTCCCGTTCCCATCGATTCTTTCTCCCACCACGATGCGCCGTCCGGTTTCCGGATCGATGCCTCGCGACTCGCGGATGTACAGCTGTCCGATGGAATATCCGGGCAGAGTGAGGTTGTTTTGCCAGTAGGTGTCCGACGACAGCAATTCGTCGATACCGTCGGCCAGCCTGATGACTTTGTTTCGGTGCGTGGTGATGTTGAACGACGTAAACCAGCTGAAATTACGGGTCTTGTACGGCGTGGCCGAGATCGTAAACTCGAAGCCCGTATTGCTCATCTTTCCCGTATTGGTCGTAATCTTGTTGTCGGGAATACCTTTGGACGGCGCTACCGGTACGTTGAGAATCAAATCCGAAGCAACATTGTTGTAATAGTCGAATTCGACCGAGATGTTGCGGTTGATCTGCGCCGTGAAGCCGACATCCATCTTCGTACTGCTTTCCCATTTCAGGTTTTCGGAATCGGCGATGCTCGACAGCCGGTATATCCCGCTGCTCCCGTAGAAACCGCTCTGATAGTACGACTTGGCAGCGTAGGAGTTGATGTTTGTATTCCCCACTACGCCCCAGCTGCCCTTTATTTTCAGGTCGGTAATCGTTTTGGAAAGCGGGCTGAAGAAACTCTCCTCGGAGATGCGCCATGCGCCCGATATGCCGTAGAAGTCGCCCCAGCGATGATTGATGCTCAGAGCCGAGAATCCGTCGCGGCGATAGTTGAGCGAGAGCATGTATTTGTTGGCATAGTCGTAGTTGACGCGCCCGAAATACGAGAGCAGCGAAGTTTCATCAATCGAGTTGTGAGTGGTAGTAGAGTATACATTCGCATAATCGGCCTGGAAAACCGTAAACTTGTCATCCAGAATGTCGGTGCGGTTGGCGCCCCACCGTGTGCGCGATCGTTCGTAGGCCTCCATTCCCGCCAAGGCGTTGACATTGTGCTGGCCGATACTGAACACGTATTGCGCCGTGTTGGTCCACGTGCGGGCAAGGTTTTTGGTGCGCGTGACGGTCGATGATCCGTTGGTAGGTTGGGCGTCGCCCATGAAAGGCGTGGAGAACGAATGATAGGCCACGTTCATGTAGTCGATGCCGTACTGCGTTTTCAGCGTCAGACCCTTCAGCGGTGTCAGTTCAATAAAGTAGCTGGAAATGATGCGCGCCATGTCCGAGTTATTGCCCGTGCCCAGTTCGATGAGAGCGACCGGATTGGGATAACCGCCGGGATTGGCCGTGTTCGATCCGTTGCCAAGTCCCTGTATACCGCTTGTCCACGGCGTCCCGTCCTGATTGTACGCTGGATAGGTGGGCGGGACGATCAGCGCCATGCGCGAAAAGCCCTGCGTGGCAAAGATACTGCCGCCTCGCCCGTTGTCCGTCAATGCTGTGTTGGTGTTCGACGCATTGATATTGGCGCCGAGTTTCAGCCATTCGGTCGCTTTCGTAGTGATGTTCATTGCGCCGCCCAGGCGGTCGAAATGGTCGTTGGCCACCATTCCTTTCTGATCGGTATAGTTTACAGACATGTAATACTGCGTACGCGCCGAACCGCCGCTGACGGCTACCGAGTGGCTGTGTTGCAGTCCTGTCTGGTAAATGTAGTCGTTCCAGTCAGTGTCAACATACCCCCCCCCATTAGGTAATGGCCACAGATTGAACGCTTTAAGTCCTTCGCCCAGTTTCGGGAGCAGGTCTGCCACTTCTGCAGCCGGAGAGCCTTGAATCTGTATTTCGTCCGTCCCGTAACGGTTGCGGACAGCAAGATTTTTGAGGTCGACGTACTGCTGGGCGTTCATCGTTTCGATGAATTTCGACGGCGTTGTCACCCCGATCCATCCGTTGTACGCAATCCTTGCCTTGTCCTGCTGTCCCTTGCGGGTAGTAATCATCACTACGCCGTTGGCAGCGCGCGAGCCGTAGAGTGCGGCGGCGGCGGCATCCTTCAGCACGTCCATCGAAAGGATGTCGGCCGGGTTGATGTCGGCGAGTGGATTGGTCGTACCGCTGGACACGTTGGCGGACTGGACGGGTATTCCATCCACGATATACAACGGCTCCGTCCCCGAAGTGATTGAAGATACGCCGCGTATGCGCACAACCGGAGGTGTGCCCACACCACCGTCGGGCGTGATGATGCTTACGCCGGCTGCACGCCCCTGCAATGCCGATTCTGCATTGGGATTGGGAATGTCCTTGAAACTCTCGCCGCTCACGGATGCGATGGATGCCGTCACGCTGCGTCTCGCCTGCGTTCCGTAGCCGATCACTACCACTTCTTCGATGTCGACGGACTCGCTTTCCAGCGTCACATTAATTAATGTACGACCGCTGATGGGCACTTCACGGGTTGCCAGCCCGACGTACCGAAACTCCAGCACGCCGTCTCTCGGAGCGCTGATGGAATAATTGCCGTCGATGTCGGTCACTGCTCCGGTAGAACTGGAGCCTTTCAAAATCACGGTTCCGCCGATGACGGGAGTACCGTCCGACTCGGTTACCTTACCGGTTATGCTGATCGTTTGGGCATACATGCCGGTTATCCCGGACATCAACATAACTGTCAACAAAAATACTAATCTTTTCCTCATTTACATTCAAATTTAATGTTAGACTTATGAAAAACTAAATAAAAATTACACTGCAACAGACTGCGAATGTATAGCGCAACGCTTTCCGTATAGCGCGTTTATTTGAGTATTTGCGAGGATTCATGACCTTTTTCTCAAATAAACAGTCTGTAATCCTTCGATACTTTCAATGCGCCTCGCATGTCAAAAATCTATTCTTACGCCGCAAAGATAATCATACTGATTTATATGAGCAAGAAAAATTCGCATTATTTTATCGTATAATGTCAAATATTTTACAAATTGCCTTGTTTATAGAGTGATACGAATGCATATAAATGTCTGTTTCGTACGATTGCAGCCTTTTGCCGTTTTGTTTATTTAATGTTGCATTAAACTTTGTATCTTTACTCCCTCCCAAAATTTTCCGTTCAAAAAAAATTGCGGAAAATAGTTTTCATATTGATTTTTTTGTACCTTTGTGCCTATGTTTTAAGTCAAAATTCTAAACAACATACCTTTCCCGTTTTATTTTATGTAAAAGATGCATTAACAGATTAACCGTAATAACAAAAAAACAAAATGAAAAAGTATCTTATCTCAACAATTATCCTGTTGACCCTTGTATCATGCGGAAATGGAGGCGGTGACGCCGCGCAGCAGAAGGAAGTCGACATTTGTGTGTATGGCGGAACGGCATCGGGCGTCATCGCCGCCTATTCGGCACGTATGGCGGGCAAGACCGTACTGCTTGTGGAACCGGGCAAATACCTCGGCGGCATGACTACCGGCGGGCTGGGCTGGACGGACATCGGCAACAAGTATGCCGTCACCGGGCTGGCGCGCCTTTTCTACCGCCGTCTCGGAACGCAGTACGGCAAACTGGAACAGTGGACTTTCCCGCCGAGCGCAGCCACAAGGGAAATCAACCGTTTCATTGCCGACGGCAACGTCGATGTGCTTTACATGCACCGTATCATCGCGGCAGACAGGCGGGACGCAACCATTCGGCACATCACGCTCGAAAAGTCGGACGACGCCGGTGCTCCGCATATCACCGTCAAGGCACGCCGGTTTATCGACTGCTCCTACGAAGGCGACCTGATGGCGCGTGCCGGCGTCTCGTATTTCACCGGACGGGAAAGCAACGAACGCTACGACGAATCGCTCGACGGCGTGCAGATGTCCATCCTGCACCAGTTTCCCGACAGCATCGACCCCTACTGCATCGAAGGCGACCCTTCCGGCGGCCTTTGCTGGGGTATCAGCAGCAATATCCTACTGCCCGAAGGTTCGGGCGATACCTGTATCCAGGCATACAACTTCCGCCTCTGCCTGACCGACAATCCCGCCAACCGGCGACCGTTTGAAAAGCCTGCTTCCTACGACCCCTCAAAATATGAACTCCTCGCCCGCGCCGTACGCAAAATGCCGCCGGACATCAACCAGTACCTGCTCTACCAGACCGAACAGCCCGACGCCAAATACGACGTGAACAACCGCGGACCGCTGTCGACGGACATGATTGGCATGAATCACGACTATCCCGACGGCGACTATGACACTCGCGCCCGCATCTGGCAGGAGCACGTTGAGTATACAAAAGGACTGATGTACTTCATGAGCCACGACGAACGCATACCGGAAGCGCTGCGCCGCAAGGTGAACGAACTGGGCTGGGCGCGTGACGAGTTCGTCGACAACGACAATTTCCCTACCCAGCTCTACGTGCGCGAAGCGCGGCGACTGCATGGCGAATACGTCATGACGCAGCACAACTGCCAGGGCGAAGAAACTGTTGGCGACGGTGTGGGCATGGCGGCCTACGGCATGGATTCGCACAATTGCCAGCGCCTTGTCGTAAACGGCATGGTGAAGAACGAAGGCGACGTGGAATACGGCGGCTTTCCTCCCTATCCCGTCTCCTACCGGAGTCTGACACCGCAGCGCAGCGAATGTACGAACTTGCTGGTGCCCGTCTGCATATCTTCCACTCACATTGCATACGGTTCCATCCGTATGGAACCTGTGTTCATGGTACTCGGTCAGTCGGCCGCCGTAGCCGCCTCGCTGTCTATCGACGCCGGGTGCGCCGTGCAGGACGTCGACGTAACCGCCCTGCGGAAGATATTGAAGGACGACCCCTATCTCGACGGCTCCACACCCGAAATACTTGTCGACGATACCGACATCGACAAGGTACGGAAACAGTGGTGGTGGGTCAAACGCTTCGGCGCACACTACAAAACAAGTTTCCTGTACTCCGAAAACAAACCTCG
>JAISXP010000018.1 GCA_031270465.1 Tannerella sp.
TATTTTCCGATGCAAAAATTCTTAAAGATATTACCGAGCACTTCATCCGTAGATATTTCGCCGGTTATTTCGCCGAGGTAGTGCATACATTCGCGGATGTCCTGCGCCACGAAGTCGCCGGATACGTCTTGCTGCAAACCGTTTTCCACCCGGCTGATGGCGTCACATGCCTTGGACAGGGCTTCGTAATGACGCATATTGGTGACAATAAGGTCATCGTTGCTGACTTCTGGCAATCCGGCAGCTTCGAGCAACGCGGATTCCAGTGCTTCGGTATTATGCTTGTATTTGGCGGAAAGGTATATCCGTTTAGCCGGTATTTGCGGCAGAAATTCTTCCTCCAGCACCTGTTTTTCCTCCACCGAAATACGGTCTATTTTGTTGATGATGATTATCAACTGTTTGTTTTTGGTTTTTGGAATAATCTTTTCGGCAATGTTTTCGATTTTTTCGCTGAACTGGGTGGCGTCGATCATCCAGACGACGATAGAAGCCTGATATATCTTCTGATATGTACGTTCGATACCCAGTATCTCGAGTTCGTCGCCCGTATCACGAATGCCGGCCGTATCGATGAAACGAAACGACAGGCCATTTATATTGATCACATCTTCAATCACATCGCGCGTTGTACCATGCACTTCGGAGACGATGGCTTTCTCTTCGTTCAGCAGATGGTTGAGCAGGGTAGACTTTCCCACGTTGGTTTCTCCGACAATCACTACCGGGATGCCGTTTTTGATCACGTTACCCAAATCGAACGACTGAACCAGACGCGAAAGGCGCATCTTAATTGTCGATGCCAGCTGGGTCAGTTGCGAACGGTCGGCAAAAGTCACGTCTTCTTCGGCAAAATCAAGTTCCAGTTCTACCAGCGACGTAAAATGCAACAGCTGTTCACGGATTTGCGCAAGTTCTGCGGAAAAACCTCCCCGCATCTGGTTCAGCGCCACTTTGTGCATTCCGGCCGATGAGGAAGCAATCAGGTCGGCAACCGCCTCGGCCTGCGACAAATCCATCTTGCCGTTCAGGAATGCGCGCTGCGTAAACTCGCCCGGCATGGCGGTGCGGCATCCCATCCGAACCAGCACTTGCATTATCCGGTGCTGGATATACAGCGAGCCGTGGCAGGTAATTTCTACCGTATCTTCGCCGGTAAACGAATGCGGGGCGCGAAAAACGGTTGCCAGCGCTTCGTCCACCGTTTCGTCGCCGTCGCGAACAGTTCCATAACTCACGGTATAAGCCGTTTGTTCATGCAGGCGTTTATCCGGACGGTGCGGCGTAAAAAGCGCATCGCAGACCGTCAACGCTGCTGCTCCCGATACGCGGACGACGGCAATCCCGCCTGTCCCGGCTGGTGTCGATACGGCGCAGATGGTATCTTTCATACTGTCTTTCATCAGATTTCGATTAGTTTATAGTTTCTTGTTCCGAGGCCGATTTTTACGGCATGATCCAGTCCTGCCGCCCAGTTCGTGTCCGGGTGAACCAGGCGAAACTTGTCGGCGTTTTCCAGATGTTCATGCGGATGCCTGTCCGTCAGGCGGCTGCCTGCAAGCGCCGGCGCTTTGATTACCATGTCGGCACATGCCTGATCGAGCGCCACAGGGTCGAACGACGCGGCCATGCCCAGATCCGGCACAAGCGCCGCATCGTTATGATTCCAGCAATCACATTCGGGCGATACGTTCATGATGAAACTCACGTGAAAATGCGGTTTGTCGAGCAATACCGCCTTCGTATATTCGGCTATCTTGCAGTTCAGACGCTCGGAGGTGTCGGCTTCTCCCTGCACGGCGCCTTCGTACTGGCACAGCGCCACGCACTGCCCGCAGCCCACGCAGTGGTCGTAGTCGATGACGGCTTTCCTGTCTTTCCCCAGATGTACGGCGTCGTGTGCACAGTATTTCACGCAGATACTGCAACCGGTACACGATTCGAGATCGATTTCCGGCTGCGACGACGAGTGAAGCTCCAGTTTCCCGCCTACACTGGCCGCGCCCATGCCCAGATTCTTGAGCGTGCCGCCGAATCCGCTTTGTTCGTGCCCCTTGAAATGCGTCATGCTCAGCACAATATCGGCGTCGACCACCGCCGCGCCGATTTTGGGAGCCTTGCAATATTCGCCGTCGACGGGCACTTCGCGGTAATCCGTGCCCTTCAGTCCGTCGGCGATGATGACATTACATTTGGCCGAAATCGGATTGAATCCGTTTTCCGCTGCGCTTTGCAGATGGTCGACCGCATTGGCGCGGTTGCCGGAATACAACGTATTGCTGTCGGTTAGAAAGGGTTTTGCTCCCAAACCGTGCAGAAACGTTGCCATGCGCGCCACATAATTCGGCCGGATATATGCCAGATTGCCCGGTTCGCCAAAATGTATCTTGATGGCTACGAATTGATTCTTAAAGTCAATACGCTCAATGCCCGCACGCTTCACAAGCCGTTCCATTTTTACCGGCAGACTGCTCGACGGCGTAGTCCTGAGATTGGTAAAATACACTTTCGATGTTTCCATACGTCTAAAGAGTTAGCATTTATACACTATTTTCAGAGCGTAAAGGTAGTAATTTTTTTGAAAAACAACTGCCGGCGAATGAAATTTTGTTGCAGGGGAAAGGGTGAAGCTCAAGATTCGAGTGTCTCCGTTCGGGCGAGGTTCCAGTCTTGTACGATTTATTCTGCAGATTCTGCCTGTGTGGAATCGTGTAAGTGTTGAACCTCGCGAATAGAGCGGACAGGGTTGAAATCTCGTCCGAACGGCATAAAAGCATCCCGAATGCAGTATTTTTTTAATCTTTCTTTACATTGCTATCCTTCGACTATCCTCCGACTATCCTCCGACTATCCTCCGACTATCCTCCGAGGAAGGCATAGCGTAGAAAACGGATTTAAAATAACATTTGTTTACACTTCTGGGATTCGGAGCTTTAATTCACTGCCACAGGACGCGGGAATGGGGCCATTTGACTGCGTCACCCTCCGTTTTTGCCTTTTCGTGCCAAAATGTCATACGCTTCGCTTTGGCGTTGATTTTGTACATATCCCGAAAAACAAAAGATAGGAATACAATATATGAATTTGAATAATTTCACCATAAAATCGCAGGAAACCATACAGAAAGCCATTCAGATGGTTTCTGCAAGCAACCAGCAGTGCATGGAAACGACGCATTTGCTGAAAGCGGTCATGACGACGGGCGAGAGCGTCGTACGGTTTCTTTTTCACAAGACGGGCGTCAATATGTCAGCTCTGGAAAAAACGCTGGACAGCCGCATCGGCCGCTACCCGAAAGTAACAGGCGGCGAGCCTTACCTGAGCCGCGAAACGAATGCCGTCATTCTGAAAGCAACGGAATATGCCGAAAAGATGGGCGACCGGTATGTGTCCATCGAACACTTGATATTGGCTCTGCTTGTGGAAGAGAGCGAAGCGGCGCAGATGCTGAAAGATGCCGGCGCGACGGAAAAGGATCTGCGCAAGGCGATAGACGAGTTGCGCAAGGGTGGCAAAGTCGACAGCCAGTCTGCCGAAGACACGTACGATTCGCTGAACAAATACGCCGTGAACCTGAATGAACGCGCCCGGTCGGGCAAACTGGACCCCGTCATCGGCCGTGACGATGAAATCCGCCGCGTACTCCAGATACTGAGCCGCCGCACGAAAAACAATCCCATCCTCATCGGCGAACCGGGCGTCGGCAAGACAGCCATTGCCGAAGGACTGGCGCATAGAATCGTTCGGGGTGATGTGCCCGAAAACCTGAAAAGCAAGCAGGTCTTTTCGTTAGACATGGGCGCGCTGATTGCCGGCGCGAAATACAAGGGCGAATTTGAAGAACGGCTCAAAGCCGTTGTCAACGAAGTCGTCAAGTCCGACGGCGAGATTGTCCTCTTCATCGACGAGATTCATACCCTTGTCGGCGCAGGCAAAAGCGAAGGGGCAATGGACGCTGCCAATATTCTGAAACCGGCGCTGGCGCGAGGTGAATTGCGCTCCATCGGCGCCACGACGCTCGATGAGTATCAGAAATATTTCGAAAAGGACAAAGCGCTGGAACGCCGTTTCCAGACTGTGATGGTGAACGAGCCGGACGAGGCCGATACGATTTCCATCCTGCGCGGATTGAAGGAGAAATACGAAAATCATCACAAGGTGCGCATCAAGGACGACGCGATTATCTCCGCCGTGCAACTGTCTGCGCGCTACATCACCGACCGTTTCCTGCCCGACAAGGCAATTGACCTGATGGACGAAGCCGCCGCCCGCCTGCGGATTCAGGTCGATTCCGTGCCTGAAACGCTCGACGAAGTTTCGCGCCGCATCAAGCAACTGGAAATCGAACGCGAAGCCATCAAGCGCGAAAACGATCTCCTCAAATTGGACGCGCTCAATCGCGACATTGCCAACCTGAAGGAAGAAGAAAAAAAGCAAAAGGCAAAATGGCAGAGCGAAAAGGAGCTTATCAACCGCATCCAGCAAAGCAAGATAGAAATCGAGAACCTGAAGTTTGACGCCGACCGCGCCGAACGGGAAGGCGACTATGGCCGGGTGGCCGAAATCCGCTACGGCAAAATCAAGGAACAGGAAAATCTCATCGCCGGGATACAGCAAAAACTGCACGAGATGCAGGGTGGCGCAGCCATGATCAAGGAGGAGGTCGACAGCGAAGACATCGCCGACGTCGTATCCCGATGGACAGGTATCCCCGTCAACAGGATGATGCAGAGCGAGCGCGACAAACTGCTCCACCTCGAAGACGAACTGCACCGGCGCATCGTCGGGCAGGACGAAGCCATCCGCGCCATTGCCGACGCCGTGCGCCGAAGCCGCGCCGGACTGCAAGACCCGAAACGACCCATCGGCTCGTTCATCTTCCTCGGCACTACGGGCGTCGGCAAAACCGAACTGGCAAAAGCTCTGGCCGAATATCTCTTCGATGACGAAAATATGATGACCCGCATCGACATGAGCGAATATCAGGAAAAATTCAGCGCAAGCCGGCTGGTCGGCGCTCCTCCCGGATATGTCGGCTACGACGAAGGCGGACAGCTGACCGAAGCCATACGCCGCAAACCCTATTCCGTCGTCCTCTTCGACGAGATTGAGAAGGCGCACCCCGACGTCTTCAATATCCTCCTGCAAGTGCTCGACGATGGCCGGCTGACCGACAACAAAGGACGAACAGTCAACTTCAAAAACACGATCATCATCATGACCAGCAACATGGGTTCGGCGCTCATTCGCGACAGCTTTGAACGGATGACGGCTTCGAACCGCGAACAACTCATCGCTGCCACCCGAAACCAAACGCTCGAACTGCTCAGAAAAACCATCCGTCCCGAATTTCTGAACCGCATCGACGAAATCATCATGTTCACGCCGCTGGACGAAAACGAAATCCGTCGCATCGTCGTCCTGCAACTCGAAGGCATAAGCCGGATGCTGGAAAAGAACGGACTGACGCTTGCTTTCACCGACGAAGCCGTAGCCCTGATTGCAAGGAAAGGATATGACCCGCAGTTCGGCGCCCGGCCGGTAAAACGCATCATACAGGATATCGTACTCAACGAATTGTCCCGGCGAATCCTTGGCACGACCATCGACCGCAGCCGCCCGGTGAAGTTAGATGCCGGAGAAAACGGATTGACATTTTCTAACTGACGGATTTTACAGAATTACAGAATTTGCAGGATGAACAGATTTTTGCAAGTACTGTAATTCTGTGTTCCCTCGGACGAGGTGCTGCCTGTATACAATACCTCAAAATTTTTTTTTGGATATTGGATAAAGAAAAGCTATCTTTAGCGCGAATTTCCAAACTGAAATTGAACCAATATTTGTGTTATGAGAAAAGAGTTATTGTCCGAACTTCAAAAAACGTTGCAGACGAAGCATATCACGTTTGTCTGTGCAGCCAATATCTGCCGCAGTGCGATGGCGGAAGGATTGTTGAAACATGCACTGCAGCAGGCGCCCGAGCCGTTGCGCAGCGTAAAGGTTGTTTCGTGCGGCGTGAATGCCGATGAAGGTAGCCCTGCACACGAAGATGCCATCTTTGCGATGAAAGAAAAGCACATTGACATCAGTGCGCATCGCAGCCGCAATGTCTCAAATACGTTAATAACCGATTCACTTGCAATCTTCGCCATGCGCAACGAGTATCTTGAGAAATTGAAACGCTGGTATCCGGCCGAGATGCCTGCGGATGCTTACCTTATGCGCGAATTATTGCCTCCGCCCGAAAACGGCGGCGTTTTCGACCCGTATGACGGAGATCTTGACGAATACGTGCGCTGTCGCAACTATATGGCGGAAGCCATTCCTGTCATCGTTATGTTTTTGTCATTCAAAATCATGTCCATTTTGCTGCAGAACGAAACGGCGGGCTCGTTTAAAGAGTTTGCCCATATTGCAGGCAAAATGCGGCAATGGAAGGGTTGAGATCGGGGGCGATTCGGACGATTTCCTGTATACTTGCTTCACTCGGGTGCGCTCAGCGTTTTCCGGTACACGGCGTCATCGTTCAGGATGTCCAGCGCTTTGTCGAGCGTCCGGTCATTTTTCAGGCTTTCGATGATTTCGCCTTTCTGGTAGTAGTACCGCTTGACGATTTCACGCGAAATGAACTGCTTGATTTGTTCGCCGTAGCTGTCCAGGTCGCGGTCCAAGTCGGGCGTAAGTTTGGCTTCGAGCGACGAAAACAGGGCAGAGTCGTTATCGAGATAGCCTTCAAATTCAGCTACTTCCAGAAGCTCTTTCAGATAGCGTTCGCTTTGCCAATTGTATGTGAATTTCTTTTCCCGGAGGTACGCCTTGAAGTTGTCGTAGTCTTTGTCGGGGTATACAAATTCGTCGACAGAAGGGATGGTCTTGTGTTTCAACGTCCATTCCGTCACGTAATCGAAGAGGGCGTCATCGCCGGCCAGATAATATATCATGGCGGGTGTTTTCATGTCGGTCGTTTCGAAATCGGGGCGCACGCCTCCGCCGTCGCGTACGGGGCGACCGTGCGAGGTGTAAAAGATCGACGTCAGGCTGTCGGGGATGGCTGCCGCACTGCCGTCTTCGCGCCGGTGCGAATAATCGATCTGCTGGATGCACCGGCCGCTCGGGATATAGTATTTGCTGATTGTCAGTTTGACTTTCCCGCCGTAGGGCAGGTCGCGCGGGGTTTGTACGAGGCCTTTTCCGAAAGAGCGTTCGCCGACGAGCACGGCGCGGTCCATGTCCTGCAGCGCGCCGCACACGATTTCGGCTGCCGAGGCGGAGTTGCGGTTAATCAGGACGGCTATCGGTATCACCGTATCTACCGGTTCGAGCGAAGTGCGGTATATGCGGTCGCGCTGGGGAATTTTCCCGCGCGTGGCGACAACTTCCTTTCCTTTCGGGACGAAGAGATTCACGATCTGGACGGCTGCTTCGAGCACGCCTCCGCCATTGTCGCGCAGATCCAGCACTAAGCTCCTGATGTGATGGTTCCGGATCAGATCGTCAAGTGCATTTTTTACTTCCTGGGCGCTTTTGTCCGTGAATCCGGAAAGGTAGATATATCCGATCCCGTCGCCTTTCACGCCGTAATATGGCACCTGATTTACTACGATTTGCTTTCGCGTGAGTTCTATCTTTCGCGGTTTCTTTTCGCCTGGACGCTGGATTTTCAGAGTGACTTTCGAGTTGGGGACACCTTTCAGCAGTTCGCTGATTTTCGTGCTTGAAACGTTAGTCACATCAACCGAGTCGACAGCCAGAATGACGTCGCCCGCCTTCAATCCCGCCAGTTGGGCAGGCATACCCTCGTAAGGTTCGGATATGACCACGCCTTGTTTGCGCTGCATGATCGTCGAACCGATTCCGCCATATTCGCCGGTGGTTATGAACTTGAGCATTTCCATGTTTTCTTCGGGGATATACTCGGTATAGGGATCGAATCCTTTCAGCATGGCGTCGATACCCCGGTGCACCATCCTGTCTACTTCCACCGAGTCTACGTAGAACATCTCCACTTCCTTGACCAGGGCATTGAGAATTTCCAGTTGTTTGCTGATTTCGAAACGGTTTGCGTCTTGCGCAAAGGCGGTATGCAAGGCCGCAGCAGGGAGAAAAAACATGCAATATATGCAGATAGATTTTATTCGCAACATAATATATTAATTATTGAGTTGCAAAAGTACGCACATTCATCGTGATTGTCCAACATATTCGTTTACTTTTAACTTTATTTCATCCCATGAGCCTGCCGGTATTTGCGGGCCGACGGTCTCGATTACATGTCCGGACAGGAGTGTGCCGATGCGTGCGGACTGTTCCAGCGACGCGCCGGCCGACAGTCCGTAGAGAAATCCTGCTGCAAAATTGTCGCCGGCGCCCGTAGTGTCGATTGGTGTACATGCCGGTGCGGGGACATGTATCCGCGTGTTGCCGCTTCCGGCCAGGGCGCCTTTTTCGCCAATCGTCACAACGGCCGTATCCACCTGTTTCAATATTTCGCCGATAGCGTTTTCGGCATCCAGTCCCGTGTAGGATTTCGCTTCGCTCCCGTTCGCGAAGAGGATGTCGACATATTCGGGAATCACGCGGCGCCACAACTCGATGAAGCTGTCGACGACGTTGAAGTTGGACAGGTTGAGAGCAATTTTCAGTCCCAGCCGGCGTATTCTTTGCAGGATGGGCAGGAACAGCGTATCGTTGGAGATCAGGTATCCTTCTACGTACACGCAATCGTATTTGCAGAGTGTGTCGTCCGTGATTTCGTCGGCCGACAGCATGGCCGCAGGACCCAGGAAGGTGGCCATCGTACGTTCGCCGTCGGGCGAAATCAGCACGGTCGAGCATCCCGAGATGCCTTCGACGCGGACAAAACAGGGCGTGACGCCCGCCTGCCGTACCGCCTGTTCATAAAACCTGCCGGCATTGTCCGACCCGATCTTGCCGACATAGCCCGCTTCGGCGCCCAGAGCGGCCAGTGCGCGCATGGTATTGCACACCGACCCGCCCGGAGCTTCGTTTCGCTTCAATCCTGCCTGCGCACGGTGAATTTCCAGCATCCGGCGCTCATCTATCAAATCCATGACGCCTTTTTCCATCCCCAGACGGGCGAGCGTCTCGTCGCTTTCCAGCATCAGGAGAACATCCAGCAATGCATTTCCTATACCTAATATTTTCATCATGTGTTTATTTTTGCGGCAAAGATATTGCATATTTGGGAAAATACCCGTATTTTCACGACGCTAATTCACTTCCAGCGCTTCCCACGACGGCAGTTTCGGGAAGGGATTATGCGGTTCGGTCTGATACCAGAACAC
This sequence comes from Tannerella sp., assembly GCA_031270465.1. Lineage (GTDB taxonomy): Bacteria > Bacteroidota > Bacteroidia > Bacteroidales > Tannerellaceae > Tannerella. Next base: position 9,309 of record JAISXP010000018.1, read on the forward strand.
CACCGATGCAATGTCCGACTGTTGCGGCAGATAACGTCCGCCGTGTCGCCAGCCCAAATCCTGAATGGTGACTTTCAAGTCTTTTTCAAAGCGAATGGGGTCTGTTATGTGCCAGCGATACATCCCGAAACGCTGTTGCGAACGGTAGGTGCCATCCGGACGTATCACCTGTGACAATCCGCTGTACGGTGTGCAAAACTCCTTGTACTGTCCTTCGCGGTCGAAGTTGTAGGAACCGCAGAAATAATCTTCCGTTCCCGTCCCGCAGATTGTCGGGAATGGGGTGTCGCCGTCCATAAAGAACTTGATTTCGCCTTCGCCCCACCATCCGTTGTTGTTGACGCCCCAGGCCAGGTACACGCCGACGTAATGACCTTTTCCGCGGATACGGTCTGCAATCGTGTAGTCCGACGTCGCATTGGGATTGCTGCGTCGCCACTGCGCATGAAAGTACGCTGCGTCGGCGGGCACGTCGGTGAGCGTGTAGTCAATCTGGTAATACAGCGTCATGGCATCTTTGTCGTTAATGTTTTCCATGGTGATTTTGCATTTTTTGCGGAAGGGCATTGTCCAGTAGCAATTGAACGCGCTCCCCGGGTTCACGCAGATAGCCAGCGAATTCAAGGGTGCATAGACGCCCCAGCCCATCCCGAAAAAGTCGCCCACCGGACATTCCACCGAAGGTTCTTTTTCGTCGTCCCAATAGATACGCATGATGGTGAACCGCCAGTTTCCGGTAGGCGTCATCCAGATGTGCTGAATTGCGCCGGGGCCTTCCATTTCGGCAATCGTAAACGTCTGGCCGGGTTCGATCCGGATATACGGATTCACTTTCCAGCCCTGTCCCAGGTCGCGGGCGGCGTTTGATGCGTTTGCCGTATTCTGTTTGTCTCGGTCTTTGAGGTCGGCCATGCCGCCCTTTCCCTTTTCGCCCGTAAAATTCTCCGGACTGATGGAACGAGTCCTGGCGTTCGATAAACGGTACAAATTCCCCATGTGGCTGTCCAGTCCGTTATACGGATAGTTCTGTGCATAAGTCGATACGGCAAAAAATGCTGCCGTAACGAAGATTCCGGTGCGGCAGTAGCGCCGCCAAAAGTAATACAATGTTTTCATCGCTAATTAAAATTTAATTGAATTCGCAGCAAAAATACGGATTTAAAATGAATTTGCAAAACCCGTCATCATGCAAGTCTGAAAATCCTGAAATCCTGTGTGATTTTTAACTCTCTGAATTTTAAAATTTTTGTGCTGCATAATATCCGGCGATGCAATGTATCTTCAGGTTTGATATATAATAAAAATGTATAGCGCCACGGGCAGCCTCTTCAGCCATGCCGGAGACGAAGCGCGAATATGCCCATATACGCATTGATGACAGGCGTATTCTCCCCACAGCGAAGCAGTGCGGCGAAGCGGTTCGGATTCGTCGGAACGGCATAGATTTCAACAGGATATTTGCAGCTCAGTACGTGTTTTCTTGCAGAAGACAAAAAAAATTAGTTCATACCAACAATTTTTTTTCATTTTTATTGTGCGATAAAAAACTTATGTTTATATTTGCGGCGCAAATTATTTGGATTTGATGAACAGTTATTTAGTATATGAATATAAATACTTATGAATAAGTCTTTTGCAAATCCTTCCAGGCAGATGCTGCACGCAATACTGCTCGAAGCCACGCCGGTACGGAGTGCCGTCGGAACTTCGATTTTGCCCCCCCCCATACATTTATTAACAAACAATATAATTCATTCATACTTCCCGCCGCTAACAGGACGGCATTGTCTGCCCGGTTACGGTGGCCGGACGAAGGGCGACATGCTTTTTACACGGTGCAAAACGTCCGGCGTCCCGGAAAGCCGTATCCGTGCCTTCCATGCCGTGCGGTGCACAAAAAATGTTATTAATTTATATTACCAATACATGATTTAATGGCTATGAAGATAAACAGACTGCTTTTGTTTTGCCTGATGGCAAGCCTGACCGGAACACTGTATGCCCAGTCATTTTACGAAGTGAAGACGGGCGCCCGGATAGCAACCAAAACCGGCATAAACACACTCGAAGTGACAGGATCCAAATTTGTTTTACGCGACGGACGGATGATAACGACCTGGGACGGCGAATTGCGCGAAGACCTCGGCGTAAAGTATTACCGCCGCGAAAACAATCAGGTAAATTACTACAATGCCGACGAACAGCTTGTCGGATACTACCTGCCCGACGTGAAGCGATTTGTCCGGATAGAAGCGCGTAGCGAGAAGGAAGATTATATTGCCGTAATAGTGGACGGACAGATATATACCATGGACGAAAAGCCCACCTTCCGGATCGACAGCGGCTTCGAACCCGAACTCGTCGGGCTTGTGCTGTTTTTCTTTTTGGGATATGCATGATTGAAGTGTGAAAATAAAAAAGACAAAATATAATTAATTATTTAAAAGGACAAATATGAAAAAATTCAAACTTCTTTTTTTATGTGCGTGTATCTGCAGTTGCTTTCTGCCTGCTGCGGATGCATGGGGACAAA
>JAISXP010000081.1 GCA_031270465.1 Tannerella sp.
GTCACAAAGTTCCCGAATTCATACAGTCCGGAGGCTATTTCGACCTGCTTGCTGCCTGCCAGATAGTCGTAGTTGTAGGAATAGTTTTCGTGTCCGGCCAGGATGTCGACGGAATGGTCACCGAAGGATTTGACATACGAAATCATCTCGTTGAACTGATGGATGGTATACCCGTAGCGGTTGATGCTTATGCGTCCCATCGGCGCGCCGTCGCCCACGAGTTTGTTTTCGTAGGTGAAGTTGCGCAGGTTACGGGTTTCCAGGTTGCCTGAAAAAGTGATTTTCAGCCCGTCGTACACGTTGAAGTCAAAATATGTACGTGCCGAAAGCTGATCGCGCTTGTTTTTCCACGTGTTCAGGGTCGCTTCGGCCAGGCCGTGACGTCCGGGATCGGCCAGACGGTTCGAACTGAGTTCCCATTTCTTTTCACCTCCTTCGAGAATGTATTCGCCGGTAGTCAGGTCGTGTTCGTGAACCGGATATATCGGAGACATAAGCCGCGTCATGCGAACCAGATTGACATACGACGTACCGCCTGCATCGGACGGATTGCGCTCATAGTCCGTACGCGTACCCGAAAGACTCAATCCCGCCTTGAACCATTTCACGGGATAAATGTTGTAATTCACACGTCCGGCAAACCTCGCCAGGCCGGTCATGACCACATATCCCTGCTCGTTGCGGTAGTTGACGGAGGCATACGAATCGCTCTTTTCGGTTTTAGACGAAAACGAGATATTGTAGTCTTGCGTATGGCCTGTACGGTACGACTGACTTGCCCAGTCCAGATCGTCGCCAAAAAGCAATTCCGTGGCAGCAGGATTCAATTTTCCGTCCGTACCTACAATCTGATCGTTGGCAACGCCTTTGAACGGATTGTACTTAAGCTGGTTGAAAATATTCTTGGATGCATTGGCCGTAGCGGTGGCGTCGTCCTGATTCCCGTTGAACTTGTATACATTCTTCAGCATTTCCCACTGTGCGGGATAGTACTGATATACGTCCAGACGGTCGTAATCGGGGATGCCTCGACGCGAAAATCCCTGGGTAACAGATACGTCCACCTGATGATTCCCGGACGTCAGTTTTGCCGACTTCGTAGTAACCAGAATCACGCCGTTGCCTGCGCTCGATCCGTACAGCGCGGTCGACGCTGCATCTTTAAGGATCGTAATCGACTCGATGTCGTGCGGATTAATATCCATAAAACTGCCGTCGAAGATCGCGCCGTCGAGCACTATCAAAGGATCGGAAGAAGAATTGATGGACGAGAATCCACGGATACGGAACGAAGGCGACGCACCGGGATTGCCTGTGGACGACTGTACCTGCAATCCGGGCACATTTCCTTCCAGCACGCTCAATACGTTGGAAACCGTCCGCTTCTCAAGCTGCTGGGCGCCGACGGATGCCGCCGAGCCGGTGAAGGAACTCTTTTTGGCCGTACCGTAGGCCACGACTATCACTTCGTCCAGATTCTGGGCGCTCGATTTCAGTACGATACGCAAGCCCTGTCCGGCCTTTACTTCCTGCGTAATCATGCCTACGTACGAAATTTCCAGCGTAGCATTCTGTGGAACGTTGAAATTGAAATTCCCGTCGATATCGGTAGTCGTACCGATGCCTGTCCCCTTCACAATGACAGTGGCGCCTATCAGAGGCTCCCCGTCGTCTTCACTTACTATGTTTCCGGATGCCGGTACGGTCTGTTGTGCCGACAAATGCGACAGTCCGAAAACAAAACACAGTAATAATACAAAAGTTGTTCTTTGTCTCATAAACATTACATTTTTGATTGATTAATAATTAGTACCTTTATTATATTTGAGGATTCGTTTGCAACAGCCGGTTCAATCGCGGGCATACGTAACCGCGAAAAGCAAAAAGCCCTGCCCAGCCCCGGTACGGGCTGTGCAAGGCCGAAAAGAAAATTTGATATATATGAAAAGAATGTGTCAGTATAAAGAACGGCGAAGAATGTACTACGCGCCGGACGTAAAACGCTTAAATAGAGAAATCCCCCCCCCGTTAACAGTTGTATATAATTATTAACATGCAAACCGGTGAACGCCTCTGCAAAAGATGCGGAAAACGGTGGTAAAAACGATATATGTAAGTGTCTTGAGTCCATATTCTTTATTGATGACGGGGCAAAAGTAGAAAACATTTTGGAATTATGCAATTTTTTATGCGGAAATATTGTCGAAAAGCATCTTTTCCCGAAAAAATACCATCATTGTGGTATATTTTCTCTTTCGTGGACACCCGTTAAAAAAATATGCGTTAAATAAACTTGCACTCCGTTCGACGCAGTTGCAAAACAGGGCAAACGCACGAAAATCAGATAAACCGTTTGGACGGGGCTACCCAATGTTTTTAAATTAAGAGAATAAGAGATTCCTGCGAAACACTGGGGAATGCGACAATTTGAATTGAAAATCGACGCAGTCAAGTGCACCCATCTCGAATCTTGAATTTATTTCCTATCTTTGTCCCGTTCAAACAAATCAAGCAAAAGCGAAAAATATGAAAGATAGAACAGTGAGCCGTTTGTTGCGTGCAGGAGTTTTGCTTCTGTTTGCCGGGACGGTTGCGGCAGGCGAGAGTTATTGTTTCCGTGTATATTTGAAGGACAAGGGTGTGACGGACGCCAGTCTCCTGACGCCCGAAACATTCCTGTCGAAAGAATCCCTCGATAGGCGTGTCAGGCGGATGGTAGACGTCTCGCTGTCGGATGTGCCGATTGCACCGTCGCATGTCGAGACGCTTGTCGCGGCGGGCGTCCGTCCGGTGACGCAAAGCAAGTGGATGGCAACGGTAGTAGTCGAGAGCGACGACAGTCTGGCCGTCGACCGTTTGAAAGTCCTGCCCGTCGTCGATTCGGTACAGTTCGTGTGGAAAGGTGCTGACCGCCTGACAGGCAGCGACTGTCCGCCCGACACTACACCCCTCGATCCGACGAAAGAAAAAACGTCACAAGACTACGGATATGCCCAGACGCAGATCGAAATGCTCAACGGTATCAAACTGCACGAACTCGGAAAGCGCGGACAGGGCATGCGCATCGCCGTAATCGATGCGGGGTTCCTGAATGTCGACCGCATCAGCATGTTCGAATCGCTCCACCTGCTGGGAACGCACAACGTCGTGTTTCCGGGCGGCAATGTGTATTGCGAAGACGACCACGGCACGAAAGTCCTGTCGTGCCTTGCCGCAAACCAGCCCGGACGGATGGTCGGCACAGCGCCCGACGCATCCTACCTGCTTATCAAAAGCGAAGATACCCGCTCGGAATACCCTATTGAGGAAGACTTCTGGGCAGCCGCGCTGGAATATGCCGACAGCATGGGGATAGATATTGTCAGTTCGTCGCTGGGATATTACGTGTTCGACACGAACGACACGCTCTACCACGCCTGCGACCTGGACGGAAAGACGGCATTCATCTCGCAAGTTGCAAGGATGGCGGAAGAAAAAGGTATCCTGCTCTTTGTCAGCGCCGGCAACGAAGGCAACCACGAGTGGGGCAAAATCACCTTTCCTGCCGATGTGCCGGGACTGCTTACTGTCGGCGCGATTAACGAGGGCAGGCGGCGCTCGTCTTTCAGTTCGACCGGCTTTACGGCCGACTACCGCGTGAAGCCCGACATCGTGGCGCTGGGGACGGGAGCAACGGTGGTCGATGCAAGCGGCGACATCAGCCGCTCGAACGGTACTTCCTTCTCCACGCCGATTGTGGCAGGACTGGGTGCCTGTCTCTGGCAGGCGCTGTCGTGGCTCAGCAACAGGGAAATCATGGCGCTGATACGGCAAACCGCATCGCAGGCCGACCATCCCGACGCAGAACAGGGCTACGGTATCCCCGACATGTACAAGGCTTATCAGAAAGAATTGAATGCTGCTGTTCAATGACATGGC
>JAISXP010000133.1 GCA_031270465.1 Tannerella sp.
ATCTTATGGGGAATGGAAAACTGGAGACCAGATTGATATTGTCGCTACTGAAGATGATACGGAAATATCGGTTACTCTGGAAAAGTCTTGTAGATTAGGGCTTCCTACTTCTACCACTGATACTACCAATACTCGTTATAGTGCAGGGACGGAGTATACATTTACCCTTGCTAAAGGAGAGACTCTGAAATTAATGGAGAGCGGCGGAAGTGACCTATTATTAAATAACGGAACATTGGCAGGTTCAAAAATTAGTTCTGACAAGCCAATAGCTGTTACCATTTCCGAAGACTGTATTAATAGCTACGGCCAGGATTTGGCAGGCGACCAGCTTGTCCCGATAGATATGGTCGGGACACGTTATGTGGTGGTACGCGGATATTCTGACTATCATGGCTCCGTAGATTCGCGAGACCGGATAGATTTTGTAGCGACCGAATCTAATACGGTGATCACCGTATACTATTACCACAATGAGGCGATTTCCTCTATTTCTTTTTCTCCTGCATTAGGAGCCGGTGAGACCTGGCATGAGACTATACCCAAAATAGGAGCGCCTAAATGGGACACGTCAACCAGCGCAACAGCGCCGAGAGACAGCGATGTCGTTTTTGTACAGGCAACGAAACCGGTCTACTGCTATCAACATTCGGCCGACGGCGGCGAGTTTGGAGCGGCGCTTATCCCGTCGATGTACTCCATCAGCCAGAGACAGATTGATTTTTTTCAGTCATCAGCCGCTGATAACTGTATCTTTTTGGTATACCTTGAGGGTGATGAACCTATTCATAATGTGGACAGTTTTTATATCAGTTTCGATGGAGGAACGCCTGATCGATTAACAAGTTATGGTATTGTAGATACTATAATCACAGGAGACATTCCTTTCCCTTCCGGCATAAATGACAATGGAGGTTGGCAATTTGCCAAAATACGACTGAATGATCCTACTCTTAACAGAATGGTAACGATAACAAACAACCGTACCCCTTTTTCGTTGGGTTATTTTAGTGGTAGTAGAGGCGGCACATCAGCTTACGGCTATCTTTCCGGCTTCGGCAGTTTCAAATTCGACCTGGATACGATGTGGCGCTGTCTGGACGGTCAGTGCGTGGACTGCGGTCTCAGTACAACATGTACAACTAATCCGCAATTTAATACGGGTCTCTTTATTGCCGAATCCTGGAAATGGACGCGGGACGGCGAGTTGCTCGGACAGGCTCCGTATGATACGATTATCGAAGCCGTTCAGAGCGGGAAATATGTAGTGGAAGTATATCAGGATCCGTTTACAATCAAGGATTCGTGTTACGTGCTCGACATGGTGTTTGATACGGACATATACCGCCTGCCCCAAAAGCCGGCCAAGGTGACGGTGCCGCAACTGTTTCGCGTCGACTGCGGGCAGGGCAGGTCGCTGCCGTCCGGCGTGGCAACCAACCGTGGCGATCCGGGCGTATACTACAAATGGTCGCTGGAAGGCGGTGGCGGAACTTTCGTTTCGTCGGATACGAATCCCGATTTCGCGAGTATCGTCTGGAGCACGACCGGCTACAAGGAAGTAAAGTTGCAAATTTCCGCCACGGGCGTTGGCTGCATGACAAACGGCGTGAAAAACAACAAGACATGCGACACGACGCTCGTCTATCCCGTCCTCGTCCACGAAAAGAACCTTGGCTTCTTCGTTGATCAGAACGTTCCGTACGACAACGAGCATAACGGGACAGGCTGGGACAATGCCTTCCCGACACTTCAGCAGGCGCTCGCCCTGGCCAGTCAGGGGGATTATATCTGGATGGCGGACGGCGACTACAGTCCGCGTGACAGTTTCCCTGCCGGCGTGGACAGTGCCGACGTGTATACGGGCTACTACATGCTCGACTACGACAGCGTGCGCATCTACACCGGCTCGTACGTGATGGACTGGGACAGCGTGCAGGTGTTCGGCGGATTCAGCGGATACGGCGAGAATGCGGAGACGAACCTGAACGAACGCGACATCAACGCCTTTCCGGTCGTTCTGCACGGCTCCGACGACAAAAGTCCGGTGATAAAAATCGACGGCAGCACGGTGTATACGCATCTTGATCCGCAGGGGACATTGCGCGGCGTGTCACGTGCGGCACGGTGGGACGGCGTGACGGTACGCGACGGCCGGGCGGAGAACGGCGCGGGCATACTGTTCGAGAACGGCGCATCGGGTACAGTATCGAACAGCATCGTCAGGAGCAACGCAGCCACCTCGTCGGGCGGCGGGATATACGTCGAGGCGACAGCTGCAAGTTCGCAGCCACCTCTGTTCTACGGAGTGGAAATAAGCGGCAACACGGCCGTTAATGGCGCGGGTATATACAACGCGGGCAGCAACATGATGCTGCTGAACGTGACGGTGGGAGGCAACCTGGCGTCGTCGCGTGGCGGCGGCCTGTACAGTACGGACGGCGGCATGCCGGTCATAAGGAACAGCATCGTATACGGCAACCGCGCGGGCGTGTCGGGCGGCGACGTACAGATAGCGGGCGGCACGCCCAGCTGGACGAACAGCGACGCGGGAGGATCCAAACCCGACATGGTCTGGAACGCATCGTACGGGACGGACGGCGGCAACAACATCGACATGGATCCGGGCTTCGTGATGCCGGGGTTCGATTCGCGCGGAAACATGGTGGAAGGCAACTATCGCCTTCGCAGCCAGGGCCGCAAGACGGTGGATGGCGGATACAATAATTTCCTGCGGATAGCCTATCCCGTATCCATTGTGCTTTTGTCGCCTTCGCCCCGGAATACGGTCTACGGCGACTATCTGGACAGGGACCTGGCGGGTGATGAGCGCATCATCTACGATAACGTGGACATGGGCGCCTACGAACAGCGCGGGACGCCCATCCTGCCGGAGAGAGTCTACCGGGTGGAAGTGCCGGAGGTGGAAGGAGCGGTGACCGTTCCTCCGCCGGGAGTATACTACCTTCCGGCTCATCAGGACTTTACATTCCGCCTGACGCCGCGCGAAGACCATACGCTTGCATACGCGGAAGTCACCACCGGCTCGGTATGGCAGGACGAACGTGGATACATGGAAGTCACGGAAGAGGCGGACGGAGCGAAAACGTACGTCTTCCACGATGTGGTCGATCAGTTGAAGATACGGGTGACGGGAGTCATACCGTCGGGTGTCGGCGAGGCCGAAGCGATGGCGATATGGGCGGAATCCGGCCGTCTGTATGTGCAGACGCCATCCGAAGTCGTGCTTCGCGTCTACACGCTGACGGGTCGTCTGCAGTTGTATCAGACGGTACAGCCGGGCAGAACGTCAGTGTCGCTTCCGGCAGGCATGTATATTGTCGCACCGGATGGCGGCATGCGGCAGCGGGTTATTATATTCTGATGAAATAAAAACACGCCGCAACGAGCAGCGCCGCAAGACAAAGCAGGAGAATGATACGTTTCGCTCCGGGCGGGAAACGTTTTTTATACAGGTGTTTTCTGTTTTCGAAATGGCCGTAGAGATCCTGTCTGTTCAGGTTTCGATAGGCTTCCGACATGTTGTCGAAGCGCCGGCGGTTTTTGTTTCGTCCTTCGCGTCCGCATGTGCCGGCAATCGTGCAGTCGAACCATGCTTCTCTGTTTTCGTCGAAACAGGTGATGGCCTTTTGCATGCTGCCGGTAAAATGTTCCAGGTCGTGATGATTTAAACTTGTTTCATACAGGTCGAGATAGATTTTCATGTCCGAGAAATCCGATATTTGCATGAAATAAAGCCAGTCGTCGTAGAGAAGCAGGCAGACGGGGTAATGCCGTTTCACGTAGTCGCGTCTGTCGGCGGCACGGATGAGCGCTTTCAGTTTGTCGAGGCCGATGCTTGCGTCGACGTCGCCGGCGTTTGCGTTTCGGGGAATCTGTTTCAGTTTTTCGTGCAGTGCGCGAATATCGTCCGAATCCAGAAGAAGCAGCCAGAAAAAGGGAATCGGATGGCCGCCTTCGAAAAGTACGGCTTCCTCTCCGTCTCTTTGCTTCGCAAAAATACATGACCCGTTTCTCATGCTCTTTCAGTTAGCCTTTAAAAATGCGTCGACGACCGATTCGTTTTTCTGTTTAAGGTCGTCGATGGATTTGCCGCCGCTGTAGGCCACGTAGTAAGCCAGATTGAGCAGCCGCTGTTTCACCAGTATCACGTTTGCCGCGCTCACCACGCTGGTTTCCGTGCCTTCGCCGTTTTTGTATTTCATCAGCACAATCATTGTCCGCACATTCGGGTGAGGCGAATATTTTTCCAGCAGGACAGGTTTTTCGGCTTTCACCGTTCCCATGTTTTTCTCGATCTGTTCGAACCCGTCCTTGTCGAAGAGCGACTTTTCCAGTCCGGCAGTCTTCGATTCCAGGTCGCTGACGGCCGCCGGATAGTTTTCGTGCTGATATTCGCCGTAGAGCATGAAGTATGTGTCGTAGGCAATCATTTCCGGAGAGTCGATCTGCGCGTATGTTTCGCTGTTCAGGTAATATCCCAGGACAGGCCCCGAGGCGAGGTATGGCTGTACGATTCTTTTCACGTTTTCGTGCGAGAGGCATTCCGTCATGCCCTTGATTTCGGGCAGACAGATATTTACGTAGCCGTAGAAGACCGAGTTCCGGCAGGCGGCGTCTTTTCTGTCCGAACACGAACAGGCTGTCAGCGCCAGCAGTATCAAAAGTTTGACTGTTATTTTCATCTGCGATTTATTTACCATATCCGGCACAAAGATATGAAAAAGTATAAGGCGAACGTTTTTTTGCCGGTCGAAGTTTCTTTTCCTGTTGAAAAAATCATGCGTTCTCTGCCTGCCCGGTCTCCTTCAGCCGTCGATTTACCGTGTCGATATAGTCGAGAATTTCGTCTTTGCCGGCTTTCGTTTCGGACGAAGACGTCAGCACGGGCGGCAGTTCTTCCCACGATTCGAGCATTCTGTCCAAGTAGGCGCGGATGTGTTCGTGCAGCCGGCTTTTGCTGATTTTGTCCGTTTTGGTAAAGGTGATGACAAAGGGAATGCCGTTTTCGCCCAGCCATTCCATGAACGCCAGGTCGTTTTTTTGCGGTTCGAGGCGGCAGTCGATCAGGACGAACAGACAGGTCAGGGCTTCGCGTGCGAGTATGTACGTCTCGATAATCCGGCGGATGTCGTCGCGTCCTTTCTGTCCGCGCTGTGCATAGCCGTATCCGGGAAGGTCTACCAGATACCATTCGCCGTTGATGATGAAATGATTTATCAACTGCGTCTTGCCCGGCTTCTGCGAAGTTTTGGCAAGCTGCTTCTGTCCGGTCAGCATATTGATCAGAGATGATTTGCCGACGTTCGAGCGACCGATGAATGCATATTCCGGCAGGTCGCCGCCGGGACATTTACTGACATCCGAATTGCTCGCGATGAATGTTGCGTTTTTTATTTCCATAAAATTATGTATTTGAATTGACAGGCGGTTTGCACGAACAAATCCGCAGTCCGGCGAACGTGATGGCGCCGTTCAGCATCAGTATTTCGTAACCGAATTTGTAACCGCTTGCCGATGATACGGTATATTCAATAATCAGACATGCCGCGGGTGCAAGGATGCATACCGGGAGCACGAAACGGTCTTTCGGCATCCGCCTTGTGAACAGTCCGAAGGCGAACAGTCCCAGCAGCGGGCCGTAGGTATAGGATGCCATCGTGTAAATGGCGCTGATTACGCTCTGGCTGTTTATTGCCCTGAAAGCTATTATAATCAGTATAAAGACGGCGGACATCAGAAGGTGAACTCTCATGCGCGTTCGCCTTGCCTTTGCCGCTTCTTCGCGGTCGATGCCCAGTATGTCGATACAGAACGACGTGGTCAACGCCGTCAGTGCCGAATCGGCGCTGCTGAACGCGGCCGCAATGATGCCGACGGTGAAGAATACGAGTATGGAGCTGCCCAGCAGGCCTGACGCGCAGAACATGGGCAGGATGTCGTCGCCCGAAGACGGCAGTTCGACATGCATCCGCGAGGCGGCGCTCACGAGCAGTATGCCCAGGCTGAGAAACAAGAAATTGATCGGCGTGAAGGCGAAACCGTACACGTACATGTTTCGCTGCGCCTCCTTCAGATTCCGGCACGAGAGATTTTTCTGCATCATGTCCTGGTCAAGCCCTGTCATCACGACGGTAATGAAGACGCCGCTCAGAAACTGCTTCACGAAATGCTGCGAACTGTTCCAGTCCCCGAACTCGAACATGTGGAAATGCGGGCTTTCCGTCACGGTCTGCACCAGTCCACGCATGTCAAGTCCGAGCCTGTCCGCCGTCTGCCAGATAATCGCCACAAGCATACCCACGAGGCATACAGCCTGCAGCGTGTCTGTCCAGACGATGGTTTTGACCCCGCTGCGGAACGTGTAGAGCCATATAAGGAACACGCTGGCGGCAGCCGTCGCGCCGAAAGGAATGTGCCACCGGTCGAACACGTATGTTTGCAGAATCAGTACCACCAGATAAAGCCGCGCCGCAGCGCCGGTCATCTTCGACAGAATGAAAAACGACGCCCCGGCTCTGTACCCGCTACGCCCGATACGCCCCTGCAGGTACGCATAGATGGACGTCAGATTCAGCCTGTAGTAGAGCGGAAGCAGAATTTTCGCAATCAGGACGTATCCGAAGAAAAAACCGGCAACCATCTGCATGTATGTCATATCCGTTTGCCGCACCCATCCCGGGACGGAAACAAAACTCACGCCCGACAGCGACGAACCGATCATCCCGACGGCAACAACGTGCCACGGCGACCTGCGGCTGCCCAGAAAAAAAGCTTCATTGTTCGAATGCCCGCGTCCCGTAACCCGTGCAACAATCAGCAACAGCGCAAAATATCCGGCAATAACAAAAAGAATAACCATAAACACGTCGAAAACTTGCCGCAAAGATAGACATTCCACTCAAGAACTGCAAAAAAGAAATCTGCACGTCTCGCCCGTCAGACGGCATGAACATTTTCAGGCACGGAGAGACGGTGAAGAGAACAACCGCCCGAAAATTAAAAATACAAAACAGACCGGGAATTTGTTTGACGCCACAAAATAATACGTATCTTTGTCCTGGTTTTGAATACGGACGAAAAAAAACGGATATGATGCAGAGAAATGTTTTCAATCAATTTCAGGAGTTCATGAAAGAAACGGACGGAGATGTTCACATCCTTGAGCAGCGAATCCCCGTCGAAATGCAGATGGAATATTTCACGTATTCCGACCGCCTGCGCAAAGTGTTGCCGCCGGACGGAACGGACTGTGACCGTCTGCTCCTGGAACTGTATGACACCGCCTCGTCGCACGAAGAAAAAAAACATGCCCTCACGATGCTCGCCATCTCGAAAGAAGTGAAAGCATACCGTTTTCTGGAACAGTATGTTCGCGATGCCGAACCCGAAATGGCGGACTGGTCGCGTATGGCGCTGATCGAATGTCGCATCATGCTGGAATCCGAACTCTCGGACGAAAAGCATATATATATATCCACCGGACTGGGCGGACGGGGCAACAAACTCCGTTTTTTCGTTCTCTTTTCATCGGCGGAAAGAAAGCCTTTCCTCGATTACGAGCGCGAAATAGTCGAAAAAGAATTTGCGTTCGCCATCCCGCATTATGACTGCGAGATAGAACGCTTGACCGTCAGAGAACGGCATGTGGAAATGGTCTTTCTGGCACCGATACAGGCAAACATACGGACGGTCATAAAATGTGTGATGGACGAATGTAACCGCTACGGCGATTTTCTCGCAAAGACGTATACGCTCACCAACGTAAAGGAACTCGACGAAGAAGAAATATCCTGCATATTAGAGAGAGAAAATGAAAACCGTTAGACAGGCAATTAAATACGCAACAGTCGGCATCGGCAACACGCTGCTTACGCTGGTCATCATACGTGTTCTGACGAAATGGATGGGAAGCCCGGAAGCGTTCGCCAATTTCACGGGCTATCTTGCCGGACTGATAAGCAGCTACGTTTTTAACAGATACTGGACGTTCCGCAGTAAATCGGGATGGAAAAAAAGCGCCGTCCGATTCTTCGGCGCGTTTGCAGTCTGCTACGCGCTGCAACTGCTGCTCCTGCTTGTAATGAACAGATTCTGTCCCGACAACCCGCCGCTGTACGGATTCTTCAGTCCCGTGCTGCAGCCGCTGCACGTCGACTCGCTATTTTACATACAGATACTTGCAATGGCATTTTATACCGTTCTTAATTTTATTGTAAACAAATTATATACTTTCAAATCGTAAACGCGAATGGAAAAACTGTCGATAATCATACCATGCTACAACGAAGAAGCCTCCCTCGCCGAATGCTACGGACGCACAGCAGCCGTGCTGAACTCTATGGACTGCGAGACGGAAATCATTTACGTGAACGACGGAAGCCTCGACCGCACACGTGAAATCCTGGACAGCATCGCCACGGAAGACAGACACGTGAAAGTGATACACTTCTCGCGCAATTTCGGACATCAGCCCGCCGTGTCCGCAGGAATAAAAAACTGCGACGCCGACCGTGCAATCATAATGGATGCCGATATGCAGGACCCGCCCGAACTGATTCCGGACATACTCCGCCTGTGCAAAAAAGAACAGGCCAACAGCGTGTACTGCGTGCGCCGCTCGCGCGAAAAGGAAAGCTGGTTCAAACAGTTTACCGCCAGACGCTTCTATCGCACGATGAACAGCATGAGTGAAATTGAGTTCCCTCTCGACGCCGGCGATTTCCGCCTGATTGACCGCAAAATCATGGACGAATTTGGGAAACTGAAAGAAAACGGGAAATATATCCGCGGACTGATCAGCTGGATAGGCTTCAAGCAGGTGCCTTTTTACTACGAACGGAAGGCGCGCATCGCGGGCGAAACCAAATATCCGCTGCGCAGAATGCTGAAATTCGCATCGACCGCCCTGCTGTATTTCTCCAAAAAACCGCTGCAGATAATGATCGGACTGGGATTCCTGGCCGTCATCATCGGAATCATTCTGGCTATATGGGTTATACTGGGCAAAATATACGGATTCAGTAATGCCGAGCTGGGATGGACATCGACCATCACCGTCACGGTATTTTTTGGCGGCGTACAGTTGCTTACCATCGGTGTGCTGGGACAGTACGTCGGCGTGCTTTTTGACGAAATCAAAGATCGACCCGAATATATTATAGACGAAAAACGCAACTTCGGAGACTAACCCGTTTTCCTGCGAAATCTGCACACGAATAATTCCATACACACAAATTCTATGAAACCGTTTGTTTTGACCCTGAAATGCATTCTGCTGATTTGTCTGTTTCCAGTGTCCTGTACTGTTACGGAAGAGGAAAACACGGGCGGCGGGAGCGAACGGCTCTCTCCGCCTCACGCCATCGCCAATCCCCGGAACGACGACGAGTATTTCTTTAACTATCGTCTGGCCAACTTCGCCCCCGCAACGGAGCCGCTGATCAGAGAAACGTTCGGCAATGCGCTGACGTTTGAGGAAACCGGCTTTTGGGAGCACAATTCCTACACTTCGCACGCTGTCGGCTTCACTACCAACCTGCCCACGATCTCCATCATCGAATACGGCGAAACCACAGCCTACGGACACACCACCACCCAGTCCGAATCCTACTTCTACCAGCACCTGCATTACATCCGGGGGCTGGAATCCGGCAAGACATATCACTACCGTTACATCGCGCAGGACTACGACGGCGTGACTATCGCGTCCGGCGACCGCACGTTCACCCCCAAACCGCTCACCGACGACATCATCCGCATCCCCGAAGACATGGAAGGCGACGCGCCCTATACCCTCACGCAGGGCAACGCCAAATACGTGCTTACGCGCGACCTGACCGTCCCCACACTGGCCATAAACATCAAAACGAGTAACATCGAACTTGACCTCGACGGCCATACGATTATCTACGACGACGGCACGCCGAAAATCCTCGGCACGTTGTGGAACGATTATGCCTACAACGAGGAAGCGACCTTCGGCATACGGGCGGGACTGTGGAACTTTGTCAACTTCAAAGTACTGAACGGCGTCATCAGGCAGGGTCGCAACGGAGGAACGGGGTTTATCGGCTGCGGATTCAATCCGCTTTTCCTGAATCACATGGGGAACACGTACAACGAAGTAGCCGGCATCACGGTGGACTATTATGGCAACAGCGTGGGCGGGATGGTAACCGCCGACGGACACATACATCACAACGTGCTCTACGACCGCGGCTCGGTCATTGACAACCGCCACATGGCCATCCGCGCCATGACCGTCGGGCAGAATCCCAACAACGACGTTTCCTTCAACTCCCTGCGCCGCTTCCGTCACCGCGGCATCGACAGCAGCGGCAAAACCGATCACAACGAACTCTATTCCGACAGCTTCGACACGAACAGCTTCGCTCTGGGAGCGGGCAACAATGCGCAACTGACAAACAATAAAATATTCGGCATGGGTTACCTCCCGATCGGCATCGGCTGGGGCAATAACCTCGACGTGAAGAACAACTTCATTTATATGCGCGGCTTCGCACCCACGATGCGCAGCGAGGAATACGGCCGCAAATCGGCTATCGCCGGAATGCGCGTGACAAACTACGACGGCAAGCCATACGAAAACATGCTTTTCGAAGATAATACCATCGTGCTCAAGCCCGAAGAAGGCTGCACGCAAGCACGCGGCATCTGGACGACCAACAGCGTGCACGACAAAAACATCATTTACCGCCGCAACACCGTCAAGGTCGAAGCCATGCCGGGCAATCTTTTCAATCCCGAAAAGGGCGGCCAGACACCGGGCGCCAACCCCACGGCCTACTACAACGGAGAGGTCAATTACGCACTTGCGGCCGTCACCTTCAGCGGAAGCACGGTAAACCGGGAGGGTGACGTCCTCGCCGATCCGATTATTTTTGAAGACAACCGTCTCATCGGTAATGTAAACCTGCTCGTCATCGGCGAGGGATACGGCATCTGCAACAGCGTCTGGATGTACCGAACCAAATTAGAGAAAATCGAACACGACAGTGAATTTTTCCGTCCCGTCCGGCTCGGTTTCTGGTACTGGGACACCTGGAACAACCGGATGATCGACACGGAATACACCGGATTCGGTGAAAACGAGATAACGCCCTATTTCTACGGCGGAATCGGCAGGATGGAAATGCGCTACGGCGAAAGCAAGACCCTGACCGTGAAAAACCGGAACGGCACGCCGTTCGCCAACCGGAGCATCACACTGACCACGCCGGACGACGACGGCCATACGCAAA
>JAISXP010000160.1 GCA_031270465.1 Tannerella sp.
TTCGCCGCACAGAACCTGCCCGATCCGGGCAAGGAGGAAGACCCCGGCCGCGTGACCAAGGGCGCCGCACTGCATCTGCTGACCGAAGTCTACCTGATGCAGAAGAAATACAACGAAGCGGTACAGGCCTCCACGCGCGTAATCAACGACTTCGGCTACGGGCTGATGACCGAACGTTTCGGCTCGACGGTCGAGGTCTTCGGCTCCGGCGACGTCTATCTCGACCTCTTTGCCTACGGCAACCAGAATATCTCCGAAAACCGCGAAGCCATCTGGGTGATCCAGTTCGAACCTCCCTCGGTGCTCGGCGGCTCCAACGCCCGCGGCGTGCGCGCCTTTGCTCCGGCCTACTTCCGCATGGGTAATACGCCCGACGGCTTCAAGGCTTTCCGCGGCGAGTTCGTCAACGGCGCCTACACGGGTTACTCCGATACGCTCGGACGCGGCGTGTCGTGGATACGTCCGACCAACCTGATGGTCTACGACGTATGGCGCGACAACTGGGACAATGACATCCGCAACGCGCCCCACAACATCAAGCGCGACTTCTATTTCGACAGTCCCGAATCGGCCTATCACGGACAGAAGATCGACTTCAGCCTCTATCCGTCCTCGGCCGGACGCGATGCCATCCGCGACACATGCCAGTACATCTACCCGTACTTCATGAAACATGCCGACCCGCTCCATATCCTCAGCGACGCGGCTACTTCGGGCGGCGGTGCGCTCTACACCGACCAGTACGCCATGCGTCTGGCAGAGACCTACCTGCTGCGCGCCGAGGCGTACATCCAACTGGGCGACAAAGCTAAGGCGGCCGACGATATTAATAAGGTACGCGAACGCGCCCATGCCAAACCCGTATCGCCCGACGCTGTAGACATCGACTATCTGCTCGACGAACGCGCGCGCGAACTCTACGGCGAGACATGCCGCTTCTACGTCCTCCGCCGAACAGGCAAACTGATCGAGCGCGTACGCAAGTACAACAATAACCCGCTCAACCCCGGACTGAACATCCAGGATCATCACGTGCTGTGGCCTATCCCGCAAATGCAGATAGACCTCAACATCAACGCCGATTTCCCGCAGAACCCGGGTTACAACTAATGAACCTCTAACGCCGGATGAAAGGGTGTACGCTTTTGTGTGCACCCTTTCTTTTTTTCGAGTATAAGAATAAGCCGGCAATTCGCAAAGAAATAATAAAACACGGAGACACAAAGAACACGGAGTTTTTTCTCCTCCGTGTCCTCCGTGTCTTTGTGTTTAAATGATGATAAATCGAACGAGGTGTGAACCCTGTCCGTAACGGAATGCGCAGTCTGAATTTCATCCTAAACACGTATGTTCTTAGTATGCTGTATCTTAATATATTACATGGCGATTACAAACATTAACTTTTCAACCCCGAAAATTAACATTTTTTTGCTGGGGGGGGGCAAATTAAGCACTATATTTGCCGGCAAATACTAATAACAAAAAATGAATTAAAAGAAAGAAAAACATTATTGCAGACATACGCCATACGGCGTGTGGTATACCATTGGAATTTAAAGATTAGAAAGTCTGAGATGAAATAAAGCAAATGTTAAACTATAAAATTTTAAACGCCTATGAAACAGTAAAAAGAATAGAAAAAAACGAAAAACACGGAGGGTGTATCGGGATATGTGATACGGCGAACTCCGAAGAACACAAATCTGATTTTTAAATTATTAAACAAACTAAATTATTAAATTCAAGTGAAGAAAATTATGAGAAAAATCTTCTTTAAAACAAACAGACATGGCTTGCGGCAAACTATCGCAGCCATCCTTTCGTTCACCTTACTATGCTGCGCAACCACGGTATGGGCGCAGAATGTGGCCGTATCGGGCATCGTCACCGATGAATCGGGCGAAGTGCTTATCGGCGTGAACGTACAAGTGAAAGGGACGACCATCGGAACCGTAACCGACGTAAGCGGCGCTTACGCAGTGCAGGTGCCGAACGCACAGGCCGTTCTGGTGTTTTCTTACGTGGGTTACGTGACTCAGGAAATTACCGTGGGCACGCAACGCATCGTCAACGTCCAACTCAAAGACGACACTCAGGCATTGGAAGAAGTCGTCGTCGTGGGCTACGGCGTGCAGAAGAAGGAAACCGTAACCGGGTCCGTATCCACCGTGAAAGGATCGGACCTCATCAAGACGCCCACTGCGAACCTGTCTAATGCCATTGCAGGCCGTCTGTCCGGTGTGATCGTGTTTCAAAGATCCGGAGAACCGGGCTACGACAACAGCAGCATCCGCATCCGGGGATCGAACACACTGGGTAACAACGAGCCGCTGATCGTAATCGACGGAGTGGCGGCAAGAGCCGGCGGTCTGGAACGCCTGAATCCGAATGAAATTGAAAACATGTCGGTGCTGAAAGACGCTTCCGCCGCAATCTACGGCGCACGGGCGGCCAACGGCGTAATCCTCATCACTACCAAAAACGGTAAGGCGGGGAAAAAGCCGGAATTTACCTATTCGTTCAACCAGGGCTGGGGACGCCCCGCCATATTGCCCAAAATGTCTGATGCGGCAGAATATGCAGAACTGAGAAATGAATTGATTGTCAACGACGCCACAATCAATCCCAAACTCGGAGAGCAGCCTGCTTACCCCAATCCGTGGAAGACGACCGAAGAAATACAGAAATACCGCGACGGCTCCGACCCCTGGAGGTATCCGAATACCGACTGGATCAAGGAAACGTATGCCCGCTGGTCACCTCAACGCATCCACAACGCCACGCTGGAAGGCGGTTCCGAAAAATTCAATTATTTCGCCACCTTCGGACATACCTTTACGGACGGCTATTATCAAAATTCGGCCAACAACTACAAGCAGTATAACCTGCGCATCAATCTGAATGCCGAACTGAACGAGTGGGTAAAAGTCGGCCTGAATATGATGGGACGGCAGGAAAGCCGCAATTTCCCAAGCCAGGGAGCCGGCGACATCCTGTGGTTCACCTCGCGCGGACGTCCGACAGACCCGGCCTACTGGCCGAACGGACTGCCCGGACCTGCTCAGGAATACGGACGCAACCCGGTCGTGGCCACCTCGAGCGAAACCGGATATGACAAAGACCGCAGGTATTACGTGCAAACTAATGCAAATGTCGAAATCACCCAGCCCTGGATAGAAGGACTGAAACTTTCACTGAACGTTTCGTACGATAAATACCTGCAACATCGCAAGAAATGGTTCCAGCCCTGGTATCTGTATTCGTGGGACTACGTGACCATGGAAGCCGACGGCGTGACACCCAAACTGGAAAAGGGACTGAATTACCCAAGCCATTCCGACCCGCGACTGGATATGTATTCCGAAGACCAGACGAATATGGTAATCGGAGGCATCCTGAGCTACGACAAGACGTTTGGAAACCACAGCATCAATGTGCTGGTGGGCAGCGAACGCGACCAGTCGGACAATTCCTACTTCGAGGCCATGCGACGATATTTCCTTTCGAGCGCCCTGCAGGTATTTCAGGCCGGAGGCGACAAGGAAAAAACGAACGGCAGCGGCGACTGGAGTAAAAACTGGAACAGGGCGCGTCTGAATTATTTCGGACGCATGGCCTACAACTATCAGGAAAAATACCTCGCCGAATTTGTCTGGCGCTACGACGCTTCGTACATGTTCCCCGAAGATACCCGCTACGGATTCTTCCCCGGCATGTTGCTCGGATACCGGATCTCAGAAGAAGATTTCTGGAAAGACAACCTTTCATTCATCAACTACTTCAAACTGCGCGGCTCGATAGGGCAGATGGGTAACGACCAGGTATATTTCGACGACCAGTTGCGGGAATACCAGTATCTGCCTACATATTACTACGAGTGGGGCTACATTATCGACAACGAAGATGTAAAGGGTTTGCGCATCAGCCGCTTCCCGAACGAAAAAATCACGTGGGAGGTAGCGACCAACATGAATGTGGGAATTGAAGCGCGGACGTTCGACAACCGCCTGTACGCGGAACTGGATTATTTCTACAACAAACGTTCCAATATTCTCTGGCGAAGGAATGCGTCGATACCCCAGACTGCCGGACTGACACTGCCCGCCGAAAACATCGGCAAGGTAGACAATACCGGCTTCGACTTAAAGTTGGAATGGGCTGATGCCGTCGGAAAAGATTTCTCCTACCGGGTGGGCGTCACCGGCGGATATGCCAAAAACACCATCAAGTACTGGGATGAGGCCGAAGGCGCTCCCGAATGGCAGAAATCGACCGGACATCCGATGAATACAGACATCTACTACGTGTTCGACGGTGTGTTCAAGGACTGGAACGAAATCAACAACGTGGAGAATCGCCCGAATTATGATGGCGTGACCAAAGACGACGCGCTGCAGCCGGGAGACATCAAATTCAAAGACATCGACGGCGACGGAATGGTCACCCCGGACGACAGAATCCGGTTCGACAAAAACAACGAACCCAAATGGATGTACGGATTCAACGGCTTCGTGCAGTGGAAGGGCTTCGACCTCAGCTTCCTTGTTCAGGGAGCAGCAGACTGCTGGTCGAAAATTTATTTCGACTCCGGCGAAATCGGGAACTACCTGAAATCCGTCTACGACAACCACTGGTCTGTCAACAATCCTACCAGCGAACATCCCCGCGTACATGCACGCGGAAAATACTATTGGGACAGCGGTACGGGAGCCAACAATACGTACTGGATGAAAAACACGAGCTACATCAGACTGAAAAATATGGAAATAGGGTACACGCTGCCCAAACACATCGTCGAAAAGACTCGTTTTTTCTCACTCATGCGCGTCTATGCCAACGGACAGAATCTGGTGACTATATCTCCGTCGACAGACCTCGACCCCGAAATGACCCAGGCCAACGGCGCACAGATTCCTATTCCAATGATTGTCAATGTTGGTTTTTCAGTAACATTTTAAATTGTAAAAATTATGAACATGAAAAGATTAAATATAATTTTCGCCCTGTTTTTCCTGTTTGCACTAAATGCGTGCAACGACGATTTCCTGAACACACAGCCGCAAACGGAAATCTCGGCCGATGTACTCTGGAAAGAAAACGCCCTGGCAGAAGCCTACATGTACGACATCTACTTCACCTTCCAGGATGCCGGCTTTACGGAAGAACTGCAGGCGTCGGCAACGGACGAAGCGCTGTTTACCCACGGGCGCGAATTCAGAGAAACGAACGCCGGCGCCGTAACGGATGTCAACCTGGGCTGGTTCAGCAAAACACAGAGCGGGCATCAGTGGGAACGGATGTACAAAAACATCCGTTCGTGCAACGACTTCATCGAGAATGTGGATAATGCAGAGTTCGACCAACGCTATAAAACCCAGCTGAAGGGCGAAGCGTACTTTTTGCGCGCATACTTCTTCCACCGCCTCACAAGAGGCTTTGGCGGCATTCCCCTCCAGTTGAAACTGACGCAGATTACGGACGACGATTTCAAACTTCCGAGAAGCTCATACAACGACTGCATCGACCAGATATTAAGCGACATCGACAACGCTGCCGAACTGCTCAAGGATCGCACTTTTGCCAATACGCAGAAAGGCCGCGCCACGCTGGCAGCAGTCCTGGCGCTGAAAGTGCGCGTGCTGACCGACGCCGCAAGCGACCTGCACGACGAGGCGACGGCTACCGCCAAAGTGCCGCTTTTCGCTTCGTACCCCAACAAGGAACTGATCTTCTACACGAAAGGCTCGCGCGAAGATCGGTGGAGAGCAGCTAAAAACGCCGCCAGGGCGCTCATGGACAATCCCCTGGGACATGGGCTTTCGACCTACGGCGGCGAAGGACTCTCGGTTGAAGACAAGGCACAGGCCATTTGGGATTTTTTTACCAAGGAAAGCGAAGAAAGCATCTTCTCACGCTACTTTATCGACACAAAGGATGAAAGCGGAACAAAGATGCCGCTCTTCAACGGCCCGTCCGGCTACCATGCATGGGGAGGCAATACACCGGTGCAGGACCTGGTCGACGCCTACGCGATGGAAGACGGCAGTAAGTTCGACTGGAACAATCCCGCCCACAAAGCCGCTCCCTACAAAAACAGGGAACCGCGCTTCTATGCCTCCATCATGTACGACGGCATGAAATGGATACAGCGCCCGGCCGACTATGCCGTGAACGATCCGACAGGCACCATCCAGACCGGTTACTACCAGACCGATCCGGCGCAAAGCAAGGATGCTTACTACGCAGGAATGGACACACGCACGGGCGGCGGAGAAAACTGGAACGCAACCTATACGGGCTACTATCTCAAGAAGTTTATCAGTCCGGCGAACGGAGATCACCGGAACAAGATTAACTGCCTGTTTCCCTTCATCCGCTATACCGAAGTCGTCATGTGCTACGTCGAAGCATGCATCGGACTGAATGAACTGGACGAAGCCAGGACGTATCTGAACATACTGCGCCGGCGCACAGGCCTCCCGGATGTGACCACGAACGATAAAGCGGAACTGACCAAAATTTACCAGAACGAACGCCGTCTGGAATTACTTTTCGAGGAACACCGCTACTGGGACGTCCGCCGCTGGCTGCTCGGAAATGAATCTCTCGGACTGAACAGCCTGCAGGGCGTCGAAGTCATTGCCACGCTCAAACCCGGCGTTGGAAAACAGGAACGGTATGAGCACGACGAGTCACGCTGGGATTATACCTATACGGTGATTCCTGTCATCCAGGAAAAACGGGCATGGGTAGACAAGTGCTATTTCCTGCCCATACACCGGGATGAAATGAACCGCAACTCCGAGTTGAAACAAAACCCGGGCTACGGCGACTGACATCCTGTCTCCGATGTTTGCAGTCCACGAACTGCACGAATCTTCCCTCCATATAAACAGGGGATGCTCGTGCAAGTCGTGGACTGTTTTTTTAGCAGCAGCGGTTCACCGAGCGTACAGATGTATCCAAGGGTGTCTACGTGTTTGAATAAAATATTCGCCGGTAACGAAATAAATGCTACTTTTGCATCGTGATTAATAAACATTTCAAATGTATTGCAATTAAATACACAGACAGTATGAAGAAAGATAATGTTATTTTCGGTTTGATTGAAGAGGAATATCAGCGTCAGCTGAAAGGCATAGAGCTGATTGCATCGGAGAATTTCGTGAGCAGCCAGGTGCTGACGGCGATGGGAAGCGTGCTTACGAACAAATATGCCGAAGGGTATCCGGGGAAACGGTACTACGGTGGCTGCGAGGTAGTGGACAAAACCGAGACGCTGGCCATCGAACGGTTGAAGACACTGTTTGGCGCCGGGTGGGTCAACGTGCAGCCCCATTCGGGTGCACAGGCCAATGCCGCCGTTTTTCTGGCCGTACTGAATCCGGGCGACACGTTTCTCGGCCTCAACCTTGCGCATGGCGGACATCTGTCGCACGGCTCGCCGGTCAACAGTTCGGGCATACTTTACCGCGCTACCGAATACAACGTAAAGGAAGAGGACGGTCGCGTAGACTACGACCAGATGGAAGCTGTCGCTCTGCGCGAACGGCCGAAATTGATTATCGGCGGCGGCTCGGCATATTCGCGCGAATGGGACTACGAACGGATGCGCGAGATTGCCGACAGGGTGGGGGCGCTGCTGATGATCGACATGGCGCACCCGGCCGGACTGATTGCCGCCGGGCTGCTGGACAATCCGCTGAAATACGCGCATGTCGTCACTTCTACGACGCACAAGACCCTGCGCGGGCCGCGTGGCGGAATCATACTTATGGGCAGGGACTTCGAAAACCCGTGGGGCAAAAAGACGCCGAAAGGCGAAATCCGGATGATGTCGCAACTGCTCGATTCCGCCGTCTTCCCCGGCATTCAGGGCGGTCCGCTCGAACACGTGATAGCAGCCAAAGCCGTATCTTTCGGCGAGGCGCTGGAGCCGGCCTACAGGACTTATCAGGCGCAGGTGAAGAAAAACGCCGCCGCTCTGGCGCAGGCCTTCGCGGACAAGGGATACAAGGTCGTTTCCGGCGGGACGGACAACCACTGCATACTGATCGATCTGCGTTCCAAATACCCCGACCTGTCCGGCAAAACGGCCGAAAATGCATTGGTAGCCGCCGACATCACGGTCAACAAGAACATGGTGCCGTTCGATACGCGCTCGGCGTTTCAGACGTCGGGCATCCGCATCGGCACGCCGGCCATTACGACTCGCGGCGTGGGGGAATCGCTGATGGGGACTGTCGCGGAGCTGATGGATGCCGTGCTCGGAAATCCCGGCTCGGATGTGGGCATTGCCATGGTTCGCGCGAAAGTAAACCGGCTGATGGAGGATTATCCGCTGTTTGCATGGTAATCATTCGGCGTCCGCCGGCGTCTGCGCAGAAGGCGTGATTCAGACATAGCTGTTTTCGTCCCAGCCCAGTTTGATCAGTTCGATTTTCGACGGGTCGGATGTGCCCAGATGATAGCGCGTATCGGCTGCGGCGATGTGCTTTGCCGGCGGATTGAGCGGGCGGTCTTCCTGGAAATACTCCCGGCGTTTGGCTTCGATGATGCGCAGGCCTACCGAATCGACGGCTACGGGGTCGAAACCGACCAGCAGTCCGTTATATTTCCACGAGTATTCTTCCGCGAATTTGCTCGGCGCCACGTGGTGGAACTGCGGGGTGAACATGACCAGCACATGCAAGCGTGTTTTCCCCTTCACCATCGGCAATTCCTGCAGGCTGCCCAGTACGAAACAGGAATCTTCGTGATAGTCGGACGGTTTCTCGGCAAACATGATGTAGTTTTTAATCAGCGAGCCGACGCCCGACCATGCATGTGTGCGCATGGGGCGGGTGTTGATCAGCGCCGTGGCCGCCTGGAACACGGGATTCTGCTTCACGCCGCGGTCGTCGACGCTCACTCTGTCTTCGGGCACTCCGGCTGCCAGCACGCGGGCTTTCAGCGTTTCGTTTACTTCGGGCGGAGTAGGCAGCCCGTTCCACTGGTTCGTTTTGATGCCCACCGTATCGGCAGGTTTGATAATGGACGCCCATGCCTTTGCGGGCGTTTTGCGGCCGGTCAGACGGCAGACGGCTTCATCGATCATCTGTCCGCAGAGGGAGGCATCGGGCGTGTCGCCACCGGCATACAACTGCCGGTTACGGATCAGTACAACTTTGCTGGTGGATTCTTCTCCTTTCTTCACCCATGTATTTACGGAGCAATTCAACAGCAGGGTTCCTCCGGTAGCCATCAGGGCTGTCTTTTTCAATAATTCACGACGGGTAATCGGTTCCATAGTTACTTGTATTTTTAATTGTTTATAATGGATTGGTATAAGTCTTCGATCTGTTCGGAACTGTTGCTGTTGAAGATGGCGTACAGGTGCTTGTTGCGGGTCCATGTCATGAACCATGTGCCGTCTTCCAGTTGGAGTTTGGCGCGAGGGTCTGTCGATTCAGGTGCGAATTTGTCTTTCAGTTGCCGGCAGGCGGCTTCCGTGCCGGCCGCATCGGGATATTCTACCAGCAGGAGATAGCACCGTTCGTCC
Source organism: Tannerella sp. (assembly GCA_031270465.1). Taxonomy (GTDB): domain Bacteria; phylum Bacteroidota; class Bacteroidia; order Bacteroidales; family Tannerellaceae; genus Tannerella. Next base: position 9,542 of record JAISXP010000160.1, read on the forward strand.
GGATTTCCGTATTTTGCCAGTACGGCGTGGGTTTGATCGCTTATGTTGACAATGTTGTAGTCGGCAATAAACAGGTAGGCGTTGAGCCAGATGTAGTGATGAAAGTAGATATATCCGCCGGGCGTCAGGTTTTTTTGCGGCAGTGCGTTTACGATGGCCGGTCTGTCGCCTGTTCCGGGAATGGCGCTGTCGATAAGCGCGGCGAGACGGTGGATAGCTTTTCCGCTTTCGGGTGTAGCCTTCCGGGTGGTGATGACGACGCAGTAGCAGTCTTTCCAGAACAGGACGCAGTCGCTCAGACTCTGCGAACCTTGTCCGTAGGCTTGTTCCTCTCTGTCGCGGCTCTGGGTGTACACGCCAAAGGCGTTGGCCGGCGAGGTCATCTCGTATATCTCGGCCGTGATCTGCGGCAGTCCTTCGCCGCTGTACTTGCAGCCCGTCATGCCGGCCAGACCGTACGACAGGTAGAGTTCCGCTCCGCCGTTGATATAGTCGTAGAGCGCTTCGCCTTCGTAATCCAGCCATTCGGATACCGCGTAGCCATCGAACTGTTCGGGCAGATGCTTCATCGCTTCAATCTTCTGAGCTTGACTCCTGCCGGGAAAACAGAAACAACACACGAAAAAAAAATATATCCATACACGGTTCATGAACTTTCATTATTGGACTGCAAATATAGGAGTATAAATTCAAAATTCAAAATTTAGGGAGGGTGCATTTTTTTCTCCGTATTGCGTCGCGGTACGGGAGGGGGCGGAGCTCTGTGTCAGTGCGGCCTGTTTATCCGTTCACCGCCCGGCGGAAGCGCGCGATGAAGTCGGCGGCCTCATCCTGCGTCAGGCAGAGGGGCGGCAGGAGGCGGATGGTGTTCGTGCCGGCCACGCCGGTGAATACCCGCTGTTCGAAAAGCAGCCGGTTTCGCAGTTCCTTGACGGGTTCGACAAAGTCGATGCCTATCATCAGTCCCTTGCCGCGGATTTCGCGTATGCCGGGGATGTGTTTCAGTTCGTCCTGCAGGAAGGCTCCGACGCATGCTGCATTTTCGACGAGATGTTCCTCTTCCATGATGTCGAGTACGGCGACGGCTGCGGCACAGGCAAGGTGATTGCCGCCGAACGTCGTCCCCAGCATTCCGTAGAAGGGTTTGAACATCGGGCTGATGAGCACCGCTCCCATCGGGAAGCCGTTGGCCATGCCTTTGGCTACGGTGATGATGTCGGGGCGGATGCCGGCGTGCTGGTGAGCAAAGAATTTCCCGCTGCGTCCGTATCCCGACTGTATTTCGTCGAGGATCAGGCAGACTTCGTGCCGGGTACAGAGAGTGCGCAGCGACTTGAGGAACTCGTCGTCCGGCAGTTGTATGCCGGCTACGCCCTGTATGCCTTCGATGATGACCGACGAGACGTCGCCTTTTTTCAGTTCTTCTTCCACAAGTTCGGGCATGTTGAAGGGCAGGTAGGTGACGGGAAAGCCTTCGTTGACGGGCGCGATGATGGCCGGGTTGTCCGTCACGCGGACGGCGGCGGAGGTTCTTCCGTGAAAGGATTTTTTGAACGTCACCACGCGCTTGCGGCCGTTGTGAAACGATGCGAGTTTCAGCGCGTTCTCGTTTGCCTCGGCGCCCGTGTTAATCAGAAAAAGGGAGTAGTCGCCGTATCCGCTGGCTTCTCCAAGCCTGTCCGCCAGCGTCTGCTGGAGGCTGTTGACGATGGCGTTGGAATAGAATCCCAGCCGGTTCAGCTGCTCCGTGATGGCGTGCACGTAGCGGGGGTGGCTGTGCCCGACGGAGATGACGGCATGACCGCCGTAGAGGTCCAGATATTCGTTGCCTTCGGCATCCCGGACGCGGCAACCTTCGCCTTCGACGATTTCGATATCGAAACGGGGATATACATCAAACAGTTTCATGTCAAATTATTTAAAAAATCATGTGAACAGACGGGCGCATGTTCAGAAGGCGCTGGACTTCAGGTGCAGTCCGACCGTCTCTTCGAGGTTAAACATCAGATTCATATTATGCACGGCCTGTCCGCTTGCTCCCTTGAGCAGGTTGTCGATGACGGACGTGATCAGCAACATGTCGCCCTTTTTTTGCAGGTGCAGCAGGCATTTGTTGGTATTTATGACCTGCTTCAGGTCGGGCGAACGGTCTGCGACGAACGTGAACGAATGGTCGTCGTAGTATTCTTCGTACAGTTTCTGCAGTTCGTCCAGTTCGACCTTGCAGCGCGTGTGTATCGTGGCAAAGATGCCCCGCGAGAAGTTGCCCCTGACGGGTATGAACCATATTTCGTGCCGGAAACTGTGCTGCAATTTTGTCAGTCCCTGCCGTATCTCGTCCAGATGCTGGTGGGCGAAGGGCTTGTAGATGGAGACGTTGTCGTTGCGCCAGCTGAAATGCGACGTGTCCGACGGTTTCACGCCTGCGCCCGTCGAGCCGGTGATGGCGTGGATATGCACGTCGTCCGTCAGCATCAGATGCTTTGCCAGCGGCAGCAGGGCCAACTGGATGCAGGTGGCAAAGCATCCGGGATTGGCGGTATAGCGTGCCGCGCACGTGGCGCGCCTGTTCAGTTCGGGGAGGCCGTAGACGAAATGATGGTCGGGCGAGGCTATGCGATAGTCGGCGCTCAGGTCGATGACTTTCAGCTTTTCGGGCAGCACGTGGCTTTCCATGAACTTTCTCGTGTCGCCATGCGCCGTACAGCAGAAAAGCACGTCTATCCCGTTCAGCGGGATACCGTGCGAAAAGCGCATATCTGTTTCGCCGTACAGTCCCGCGTGCACGCTCGCAATTTTGTTACCCGCATTGCTGTTGCTGTTTATGAAGATGATTGCCACATCGGGATGATGGATGAGCAGCCGTATCAGTTCGCCTGCCGTATATCCCGCGCCGCCAATTATTCCTGCTTTTATCATAATAAATGAATTTTGAATCTTGAATTTCAAATTACTTCTTCCTTTACGCTGTAATAGGTTTTCATCTGATTGCCGAGTATTCTGGTAAACCCTTTCACGTCGTCGGCTGTCCAGGCTTTCTGTTCTTCGCCGTAGACGCCGAAATCGCTTTTCATCAGGTCGTACGGGCTTTCGATGCCCACCAGCGTGTAATGCCGGGGGCACAGGGTGATGAATACGCGCCCCGTCACGCGCTGCTGCGTGCTTTGCAGGAAGGCTTCCATGTCGCGCATGACAGGTTCGAGGTACTGCGCTTCGTGCAGAAACATGCCGTACCATGTGCCCGTCTGGTCTTTCCAGTACTGTTGCCATTTTGTCAGCGTATGCTTTTCCAGCAGCTTGTGCGCATTGATTATCAGCAGCGGCCCGGCGGCTTCGAAGCCCACGCGCCCCTTGATGCCGATGATGGTGTCGCCCACGTGCATGTCGCGCCCGATAGCCCATCGCGAGCCGATGGCTTCGACGCGGCGGATGGCATCGGGTTTGCTGTCGTACGCTTCGCCGTTCACCCCGCATATCTCGCCCTGCTCGAAGTCGATTGTCAGCGCTTCGGTTCCTTCGGCGCGGAGAGGAGACGGATAGGCGGCTTCGGGGAGCGTCCTGTCCGACGACAGAGTCTCTTTCCCGCCGATGCTCGTACCCCACAGCCCCTTGTTGATGGAATACTCCATCTTCGCGAAATCGGCGACGTAGCCATGCTCTTTCAGGTAGTTGATTTCGTATTCGCGACTGAGTTTCATGTCGCGCGTCGGGGTGATGATTTCCATTTCCGGCGCCAGCACGTCGAACGTCAGGTCGAAGCGCACCTGATCGTTTCCCGCGCCGGTACTGCCGTGCGCGACGGCGTCGGCGTGCACCTCCTTGGCATGGCGGATGATGGCCAGCGCCTGGAAGATACGCTCGGAACTGACGGAAATCGGGTAAGTCCCGTTACGTAATACGTTGCCGAACACCATGTATTTGATGCTTTTTTCGTAATATTCCTGTTCGATATTCAAGGTGACGTGCCCTGCCGCGCCCAGTTTGCGGGCGCGTTCTTCGATAGCCCGGCATTCGGCTTCGTCGAATCCGCCGGTGTTTGCCAGCGCCGTATACACTTCGTATCCTTTCTCTCTGGATAGATACATCGCACAAAAAGAGGTGTCCAATCCACCGCTAAATGCCAGAACGACTTTCTTTTTCATCTAATATACTGTTATGAATGTTAAACATTTGTTTTTTGTTTTTTTGTCCGCGGCTTTTTGCCGGACAGTGTCCTGTATGTTTTCTCCACCGCCAGGCAGCGCAGGTCGTCAGGATCGAAAAGCATCGCCGTGCAGATGCAGTATCGGCGGTTCGTACGCGCCAGCACGTCGCTGTTGATGCATCCGTTGCATCCGCGCCAGAAAGCTTCGTCGTCCGTCAGGTCGCCGAATGTCACCGGAAAATATCCCAGTTCGGTATTCAGTTTCATCACGGCACTGCCCGAGGTCAGGCTGAACAGTTTCGCTTTCGGCCAGCGCAGCCGCGCGAGGTCGAATGCCGCATGTTTGATGCGTTTTGCCAGTCCCTGATTGCGGAATTTTTCGGTCACAATCAGCCCCGACGTGGCCACGAACTGCTTGTTGCCCCACGATTCGATGTAGCTGAATCCGGCAAATTCGTCGTCTGCAAGCGCAATGATGGCTTTGCCTTCCTTCATTTTCTGCGACACGTAGTCGTGCGTGCGGCGGGCTATCCCCGTGCCGCGGACTTCGGCGGCTTTTTCTATGGTTTCCAGAATGATGTCAACATATTTCTCGTGACTGTCGTCGGCAACCATTACATCAATATCTATTTTTTCCCCCATTTCAATTCGTTTTCAAAGATAATCATACATATTATAATTATACCGGCGGCGCCTGATTGATGAAAGGTGTCAGCGCCACCGTGACTTCTTCGCGGCTGTAGTCTTCGCGCGGGATGATCAGTATCGTGTCGTCGCCGGCGATGGTGCCGAGAATTTCGTCCAGAGCGTGCGCGTCAATGTCGGATGCAATCCCCATGGCGTAACCCGGACGTGTTTTGATTACGGCAAGGCTGCCCGAGAACTCAATCCGCAAGGGTTTGGGAGCAGTCGTTTCATTTGCGGCCGGGTTCGCTTCCGGCAATGTATATACGTAAAGGCCGTTCGCGTCGTGCCGCTTGATGATTTTCAGATGCTTCGTATCGCGCGACAGTGTGGCTTGCGTCACATTGAAGCCTTTGTCGCATAGCGATCTGAGCAGGTCGTCCTGACTGCGGATGATTTCCTCCCGCACAATATTGCAAATGATTTGCAACCGTCGTTCTTTCGCATTCATGTCCTGTATAAGTATTCAAAAACGCGGCAAATATACGGCAATATTTCGAATAAATATGCGTTTCGGTCTGTTTTTTTATACGATCATGCAACTGTTTTTGTAAAAGATTGATTTTGCACGGATTAATAATTTTGTAAGAAAAAAACTTTGATACTCCAAAAATAAAGCATAGTTTTGTGAATCGGTTTTGCGGCTGTTTCGCGTGTGCGTACAGGATGGCGCTGCCGGTAATCGTATTATTTTTAATATATAAGGAATAGAAATGAACAATTGGTTTGAATGTAAAGTGTCGTATGAGAAGGCGGAAGACGGAGGGATGCCGAAGAAAGTCACTGAGCCGTATCTGGTAGACGCCCTGTCTTTTACCGAAGCCGAAGCGCGTATTATAGAAGAACTTCGTCCGCAGGTTTCGGGCGAATTTACGGTGATGGACATCAGGAGGACGCGGTTGCGGGAGTTGTTTTTCAACGTGAACGGAGATCGTTATTATAAGGCAAAGGTACTGATTGAATCGCTTGACGATGGTCAGGAGAAGAAGACGGCGGTGCAGATGCTGGCGCAGGCGACGACCGTCAGAGAGGCGCTCGACGTGGTGGATGCAGGCATGAAAGGCTCGCTTGCCGGCTACGAAATTGCTTCGATCGCGGAAACGGCGCTCGTCGACGTATTCCCCTTCTCGTCGGAAACCAAAGTGACACGGGCTGTTACGATTGAATCGGCTGAACAGGAATGAGCATTGCCCAAAACATGGCGCATGTCAAGTCGACGCTTCCCGACGGCGTTACGCTGGTTGCCGTGTCGAAATTTCATCCGCCGGAAATCATTCGCGAAGCCTGCGATGCCGGACAGCGCATTTTCGGCGAGAGCCGCGTGCAGGAACTGATGGCCAAGCGGCCGCTGCTCCCGCACGATATCGAATGGCACTTCGTCGGGACATTGCAGGCGAACAAGGTGAAACACATTGCGCCGTTCATCAGCATGATTCAGAGCGTCGACTCCGCCGGTCTGTTGAAAGAAGTAGACAAACAGGCGGCCAAATGGCATCGCACGATTCGCGTGCTGCTGGAAATCTATATTGCGGAAGAAACGTCCAAGCACGGCTTCGCGATGGACGAATGTCGCACGCTTCTGAGAGAAGGGATGGCAACTGCCTGTCCGAACGTCTGCATTGCAGGACTGATGGGTATGGCGACTTTTACGGACGACATGGAGCAGGCGGGACGGGAGTTTAAACGGCTGCACACGTTTTTCGAAGAGATAAAAAACGACTGTCCGCCAAGCGATTCTTTTACGGAACTGTCGATGGGCATGAGCGGAGACTATCTACCGGCTGTCGCAAACGGAAGTACGATGGTGCGGATTGGCTCGGCCATTTTCGGAGAACGGCATTATTGATTCTGCCGTATTTCAGGAGAACATAAAATATTAAAACACAATATTGTCTGTATAAAAGAACAAATATCAATGAACACGGAAACGAAATATGCAGGACTGACGCTGCGCAATCCGCTGATAGTGGGCAGTTCAGGGTTGACCAACAGCGCGAAGCGCAACAGGGAGCACGAAAAGGCGGGCGCAGGCGCCATTGTACTCAAATCGCTGTTCGAGGAGCAGATAGAGATGCAGAGCGGCGTACTTGTGCAAACTTCGGATTTTCCCGAAGCGGCCGATTATGTGTCGGGCTACGTGAAAGCGCATCAGATGGAACAGTACGTCGCACTGATAGAAGAGACGAAAGCGCTGTGCACCGTTCCGGTGATTGCCAGCATCAACTGTCACAGGGCAGGGGCGTGGGCCGAATATGCCGGCCAGTTGGAAAAGGCGGGCGCCGATGCGCTGGAACTGAATGTATTCTACCTCCGCACGGATCCGAACGATCCGCGAAGCGACGACGAAACGAATTTGTACACGACCATCCTCAAAAACGTTAAAAAGACGGTATCCATCCCCGTCATCATGAAAATAGGGAAGAATTTCGGCAACATTCCCGCACTTGTAAGCCGGCTGAAATCGGCGGGAGCGAGCGGTGTCGTTCTGTTCAATCGCTATTATCAGCCTGATATTGATATAAACAAAATGCAGCTTGTGTCCGGCAGGATTTTCAGCAGCCATTCCGACCTGAGCGATACGCTCCGCTGGACGGCTTTCGTTTCGGGCAGGGTGCCGGGCATATCCATCGCCTCATCGACCGGCGTGCACGACGGTGAAGACGTTGTCAAATGTCTGCTCGCAGGCGCTTCGGCCGTCCAGCTTTGCAGCGCGATTTATCTGCACGGCCCGGAAGTCATTGCCCGGATGCTCGCCTGTGTCGAAGAATGGATGGAACGTAACAAATTCCTGTCGCTGAAAGAATTTACCGGCCGGCTGAGTTTCGCCAATGCAGTAAATCCCTCCTTCTACGAACGTGCGCAGTTTATGAAATATTTTTCGGACAGGGATTAGACTTTTCTTTAAAACACGGAGAACACGGAGATTTTTTTACTTCCGGCGGATCGCCGTGTCTTCGCCGTTTCACTTTTTTCCTTCACACAGTTGTACGGGGAAAACACGGAGAGACACGGAGCGAAATATCCGTGTTCTCCGCATCCCCGTCCGGACAGGCATGTCGATTTCCCAAAAAAATGTCTACCTTTGCAGTCTCATTCAATGACGGATATGATTTCGATAGAAAATTTAACGGTTGATTTCGGCGGATTTACTTTGTTCGACGGGATTTCGTTCACAGTCAATAAAAAAGACCGCATCGCACTGGTCGGCAAAAACGGAGCAGGGAAAACGACCCTGCTGAAAATTCTGGCAGGCTTGCAGGCGCCGACATCGGGTACCGTCGGCATATCCGGAGAAACGACTGTCGGCTACCTGCCGCAGCAAATGCAGCTGACGGATTCGCGGACTGTCATCGGGGAAGCCGAACGTGCATTCGATCATATCCGCCGGATGGAAGAGGAAATCGGCCGCCTCAACGAAGAACTGAATCGGCGCACAGACTGCGAATCGGAAGCGTTTCACAAACTTATCGACCGCATGACATGGCTCTCGGAACAGTTCCAGATGTCCGGCGGAACAAACTTCCATGCCGAGCTGGAACGCACGCTGACGGGGCTTGGTTTTACGCGCGGAGATTTCGACCGCCCGACGTCCGAATTCAGCGGAGGCTGGCGGATGCGCATCGAACTGGCCAAACTCCTGCTCGAGAAACCGGACGTGCTGCTGCTGGACGAACCGACCAATCATCTTGATATAGAATCCATCCAGTGGTTCGAGACTTTTATCGCCACACATGCGGGCGCCGTCATACTCGTTTCGCATGACCGGGCTTTCATCAACAATACCACGAACAGAACCGTCGAAATCGAACTCGGAAAGATTTACGACTACCGGGTCAAATACTCCGAATACGTAACGCTTCGCCGCGAACGTCGCGAACAGCAACTCCGCGCCTACGAAAATCAGCAGAAAAAAATCGCGGACACCGAAGCCTTTATAGAACGGTTTCGATACAAGGCAACCAAGTCGATACAGGTACAGTCGCGCATCAGGCAGCTGGAAAAGATCGAACGCATCGAAGTGGACGAAATCGACACCGCCACGCTTCGCCTGAAGTTCCCGCCTGCACCCCGTTCAGGCTCGTATCCGGTGATTGCCGAAAACGTGGCAAAGCGATACGGCGACCATTCCGTTTTTTCCGGCGTGACGTATACCATCCACCGGGGCGACAAGGTGGCATTCGTCGGAAGAAACGGCGAAGGCAAATCCACGATGGTGAAATGCATCACGGGAGAGATTGACTGCGAAGGCAAACTGTCGACAGGCCACAACGTAAAGACAGGTTATTTCGCGCAGAACCAGGCAGAACTGCTCGACGGGAACGTCACGGTCTTCGAAACGGTCGACCTCGTGGCGCAGGGCGACATCCGTACCCGAATCCGCGACATCCTGGGCGCATTCATGTTCGGAGGCGAAGCTGCGGACAAAAAGGTAAAAGTGCTTTCGGGCGGCGAACGCAGCAGGCTGGCAATGATACGGCTGCTGCTCGAACCTGCCAACCTGCTCATCCTCGACGAGCCAACCAATCATCTCGACATGCGTTCGAAAGACGTGCTCAAAGAAGCGCTGCGCGATTTTGACGGCACGGTGATCGTCGTCTCGCACGACCGCGAATTTCTCGACGGACTGGTCGACAAGGTATACGAATTCGGCAACGCACGTGTGAAGGAACATCTGGGCGGCATATACGATTTTCTTGAACACAGGAAGATCGAAAGCCTCCGGGAACTGGAACGCAGGACGCCCGCCGGAAACAGGCTCGAGACAGCGCCCGCAGGCGAAAAAACGCTGCCTCCACCCGTAAAACGATCGTACGAAGAACAGAAAGAACAAAACCGCACCGTCCGGCGTCTGGAGAAAAACATTGCCGAAGCGGAACGGAAAATCGCGCAGCTCGAACGGGAAATAGCCGAAACCGAACGGCAGATGTCTACCCCCGAAGGCGCCGCAAACGCCGCACTGTATGCCCGCCATGAAACAATGAAACAGCAACTGTCCGAAACAATGAATCAATGGACGGAACAAACCCTCGAACTGGAACACGTTCTCTCATAAATCCCCTGCGAAAGGGGAACGAATTATTCCTTCCGATAAACATTCATTAATACCTTTTTTACACAGAAAAGTCTTACCTTTGCACCGTCACTCAAATATAGCGAAAAGGATATGAAGACAAACTTAAGTTCCAAAATCACATTAACCAGAATACCTAAACGGTTCTATCATCCCGAAAATGCCTACGAACACTCCGTACTGGCGCGTTTTGAAAAAATCCCGACATACATATACGAATCAATTGAAGAAGGCTCGATCATTCTGGCCAACGAAATTGCGCTGGAAATCAAAAGGCGTCAACAGGATTCACTCAGTCTGACACTTGCAATACCGGGAGGGCGTTCGACACGCCGCGTGTTCGATGAATGGATAACGATGCACAAAGCCGGCAAACTGAGTTTTGCAAACGTGACGGTCTTTCTCGTCAGCGAGTTCTATCCGCTGACAAGCGAAGCCAGCAGCAATCTGGCAAACATAAAAGATGCGCTGCTCAACCATGTGGACATCAGACCCGAAAATATCCACTATCCCGACGGATTCATGAGCAAGGATGCCATCTACGACTTCTGCCGTAAATATGAGCAGGATATCGCCGATGCAGGCGGCATCGACTATCTGATAATGGGCATCGGCCACCGCGGACGTATCGGATACAACGCGTCGGGGACAGCCCTCAGCTCGCGGACACATTTTGCGATGCTGGACAGCGACTCGCGCAAGGAAGCATCCCAGCTGTTTCATTCGATAGACAACGTACCCACGGGCGTCATCACAATGGGACTGTCTACCATGCTGAATGCCAAAAACGTTATTCTCCTCTCGTGGGGAGCCGGCAAGGCGCAGGACGTGAAACAGACGGTCGAAGACAAGGCCAGCGACAGCTTCCCCGCCACCTGTCTGCAAGGCCATCCGGCCGTCAAAGTAGTGACCGACATACAGGCGGCCGGCGAACTGACGCGCATCAGCCGGCCGTGGCTCGTGTCAAGCTGCGAATGGGACACCAAACTCATCCGGCGCGCCATCGTGTGGCTGTGCCAGTTGACAGGCAAACCTATCCTGAAACTGACAAATAAAGACTACAACGAAAACGAACTGGGCGAACTGCTCGCACTCTACGATTCGGCATACAACGTCAACATAAAAATATTTAACGACATACAGCATACCATCACGGGATGGCCCGGCGGAAAACCCAATGCCGACGACTCGAACCGCCCCGAACGCGCAGCCCCCTACCCGAAAAAAGTAATCGTATTCAGTCCGCACCCCGACGACGATGTGATCTCGATGGGCGGAACACTCCGCCGCCTGTGCGACCAGAAACACGACGTCTACGTCGCCTACCAGACCTCGGGCAATATCGCCGTCGGCGACGAAGAAGTGATTCGATACTGCGAATATCTGCGCGACGTATGCATGCAGTATACCAAAGACGAAACCGTCCGCCGCAAAGCGGAAGAAATCATTCGACACCTGTGCAGCGAGAAGATAGGAGGCTTGCCCGAAAAACGCGACGTCCTCTTCATGAAGGGAACCATCCGCAGGGAAGAAGCCCGCACGGCATGTCGCTATTCGGGCGTAAAAGACGAAAACATCCATTTCCTCGACCTGCCGTTCTACGAAACGGGCGCGGTGAAGAAAAATCCGCTGAGCGAAAAAGACGTCGACATCATCAAAAAACTGCTTCAGGACATCCGCCCCGACCAGATGTTCGTGGCAGGCGACCTCGCCGACCCGCACGGGACGCACAAGGTATGTCTGGATGCCGTACTTGCCGCCATCGACGACCTCAAAGATGAAAAATGGATCGAAAACTGCCGTATATGGATGTATCGCGGCGCATGGGCGGAGTGGGAAATGGACCACATCGAAATGGCTGTCCCCATCAGCCCCGAAGAGCTTCGCTTCAAGCGGAATGCCATCCTCAAACACCAGTCGCAGGCCGAAAGCGCCCCGTTCCTCGGCGACGACGAACGACTGTTCTGGCAACGCGCCGAATACCGCAACCGCGCTACGGCCGAACTGTATAAACAGCTCGGACTGGCATCGTACGAAGCAATCGAAGCGTTTGTGAGGTATATCCCGCTGTAAAAAAAACGTGAAGCAGATATTTACATTCATCAAGAACCAGGCCCTCCTGACAGCAATGATAGCGGGAGCGCTGACACATGCGTGGGTAAGTCGCCTGTCGTTCATAACGCCCTACCTGATCTTCGCCATGCTGCTGGTCACGTTTTGCAAGATTTCGTGGCGCGACATCCGTTTCCACCCCGCCCACCTGTGGCTGCTGCTGATACAGCTGTGCGGAAGCGCCGGCATTTATCTGCTGATTCGCCCCTTCGACGAGATGATAGCACAGGGCGCGCTGCTCTGCCTGCTGACGCCGACCGCCACGGCCGCAGCCGTCATCACGGGGATGCTGGGTGGAAACGTCGGCTTTCTGACAACGTATCTCCTCTTTTGCAATATCGCCGTGGCTGTGGCCGCGCCCGTATATTTTTCCTTTATCGGGGTGCACGAAGAATTGTCGTTTCTGCAGTCCGTATGGTACATCTGCCGTCAGGTCTTTCCGCTGCTTATCTTTCCGCTGTTTATCGCCGGCGTGCTGCGAAGATTCGTTCCGAAAGTACACCGGGCGCTGCTGAGCGTCCCGCGGCTGACGTTCTACCTCTGGACGCTTGCTCTCGTCATTGTGATGGGTGTAACCGTCAATTTCATGCTGAAACAGGCACACTCGCACCTGAACACCGGTATCGGGCTGGCCGCCGTATCGCTGATTCTTTGCTGCGCACAGTTCCAGATCGGCAGACGCATCGGCCGGCAATACGGCGATCCGGTATCGTCGGGACAGGGACTGGGACAGAAAAATAACATCCTTGCCCTCTGGATGGCGCAAACCTACCTCAATCCGCTCATCTCCTTCGCACCTGCCATGTACATCATCTGGCAGAATATCATCAATGCGTATCAGCTCTGGCGGAAAAACAGGAAATGAATTTCGCAGCCCTGTGGTCGCGCGGATAGCTGTCAAAGCGAGCGCTGTCCGTTCTTTTCTGCAAACTCCATCAGATAGGCCTTGATGAAGGCGTCGATTTTGCCATCCATGACGCTGTTCACGTCCGACGTCTGACAGTTGGTACGGTGGTCTTTGACGCGGCGGTCGTCGAAGACGTAGCTTCTTATCTGCGATCCCCATTCTATTTTTTTCTTGCCGGCTTCGATTTTGTTTTTTTCTGCCAGGCGGCGTTGCAGCGCCATGTCGTAGAGCATGGAGCGGAGCAGGCGCATCGCATTCTCGCGGTTGTCCGTCTGCGACCGGCTCTCGGTGTTCTCTATCAGGATTTCGCGTGTTTCGCCCGTGTCGGGGTCGCGGTAGTTGTATCGCAGGCGGACGCCCGTCTCGACCTTGTTTACATTCTGTCCGCCGGCGCCGCCCGAACGGAACGTGTCCCACGTGTAGTCGGCCGGATTGATTTCTATTTCGATGGAATCGTCTACAAGCGGAGTAGCAAATACCGAGGCGAACGATGTCATCCGCTTGCCCTGCGCGTTGAATGGGGACACGCGCACCAGACGGTGCACGCCGTTTTCGCCTTTCAGGTAACCGTAAGCATAATCGCCTTCTATCTGCATCGTTACGGTCTTGATGCCAGCCTCGTCGCCTTCCAGCAGATTACTTACTGTGAGTTTGTATCCGTTTGCTTCTGCCCACCGCATGTACATGCGCATCAGCATCGATGCCCAGTCCTGGCTTTCCGTGCCGCCCGCTCCGGAATTGATTTTCAGGACGCAACTCATCTGGTCGCCTTCTTCGCGAAGCATATTTCTGAATTCCAGACTTTCGAGAAGTTCCGTTGCTCGCGCATAGGCGGCGTCCAGTTCTGTTTCCTCGACGGCGCCTTCTTTTGCATACTCGTAGGCCAGATTCAGTTCTTCGGCGGCGTCGTGCACTTCCCTGTGCAGTTCAATCCATTTTTTCAGCTCTTTGACGACCTTCATCTGTGCTTCGGCGCGTTTCGGGTCGTCCCAGAAACCGGGGTCATGCGTGCGCAACTCTTCTTCTTCCAGACGGACAGTTTTCCCGTCCACGTCAAAGATACCCCCTCAACGCCAGATCGCGTTCCAATACGTCGTGTAATTGGTCTAATGTTATCATAATTTTACGTATATAATTTTAATGTATATGTTTTGCCTGTTTTTTACTTGCTTTTTTGTACTTCGCTGTGTCCGGCATACTGTGCAGCTTTTGCCAGGGCTTCGTTGATGTGCGAGCAGATGTTTTCGATCCCGATGCGTTTGTCCATTCCGTTTTTTATCAGCAGTTCGTGCACTTTCGGATTGACTCCCGACAGGATGATGCGTATGTTTTCCTTTTGCGAGAGGCGGCAGAGGCTCTCCAGATTGTGCAGTCCGGTGGAATCCATGAACGGTACCTTGCGCATTCGGACGATGCGCACGCGCGGTTTGTCGCCCATCCGGCGCATACATTCGTCGAACTTGTTGGCTATCCCGAAAAAGAACGGCCCGTTGATTTCGTATACTTCCACGCCTTTGGGTATTTTCAGCACTTCTTCGTCGCGCGGCATTTCCACGTCTTCCGACAGGTTGATGCTTTCGGTCGTGACCGACACTTTCGTGGTTTCCATCATCCGTCGCATGAAGAGAAGCATTGCGAGGAGCAGTCCTATTTCAATCGCAATCGTCAGGTCGAAGATGACGGTGAGCAGGAAGGTGGTAAGGAGGACTGTCACATCACTTTTCGGGTTTTTCAGCAGCGAGCGGAACGTTCGCCATTCGCTCATGTTGTACGCAACGACCATCAGCACGCCCGCGAGGCAGGCCATGGGGATGTGTTTCGTGAGCGGCCCGAGGAAGAGCAGAATCAGCGACAGCACGACGGCGTGCACGATGCCTGCGACCGGCGTACGGCCTCCGTTGTTGATATTGGTCATCGTGCGGGCAATGGCGCCCGTCACGGGGATACCTCCGAAAAGCGGCGTCACGATGTTGGCTGCTCCCTGCGCAATCAGTTCCGTATTGGAATGATGCCTGTCGCCCACCACGCCGTCCGCAACCGTGGCCGACAGGAGCGATTCGATGGCGCCCAGCGTGGCAATCGTAAAAGCGGAGGGCAGCAGCAGATTGACAGTCTCTATGTTGATGGAGATGGCTTCGGGACGGGGCAGCGATGCATTGATGACAAAACGGTCGCCGATCGTCTCGATACCGGTTATTCCCGCATACGTTCGGAGCAGATACACCGCAACCGTCATGACGATGATGGCTACAAGCGAACCGGGAATCTTCTTCAGAAAACGCGGAGTGAGAAAAATCACCGCAATGCTCGCCACGCCGATAAGTATCGACCACAGCGACGCCCCGTCGACATGCTGCGCGTAGGCAATCCATTTCGACACAAAATCGGCGGGCATCTTTTCGACGGTTATCCCCGTCAAATCCTTCACCTGCGTGGTGAAAATCGTCAGTGCGATGCCGCTCGTGAAACCTACGACAATCGGGTACGGAATAAACTGGATAATCGTTCCCAGACGCAACACGCCCATCAGCACCAGGAACATCCCGGCAAGGATGGTCGCAATCGCCAGTCCTTCCACGCCGAAATTCTGAATGACGCCGTATACAATCACGATGAAAGCGCCCGTCGGGCCGCCAATCTGTACCGAACTGCCGCTCAGAAACGAAACGATAAAGCCGCCGATAATCGCCGTGATCAGTCCCTTTTCGGGCGATACGCCGGAGGCAATACCGAATGCAATCGCAAGCGGTAACGCCACAATACCCACTATAATGCCGGCCATCAGGTCGCCTGTAAACTTCGACTTCGTATACGATTTCAGTGTCGACAAAAGTACGGGACGGAAATCAAGTGTCAGTTTCATTTTTCTTTCTTTTTTTTGTAAACAAACTGCGCGATAAATTCAAAAATTCGAATTTCGTACATGAAATCATGCCCCGCGCAGTATAATTTCGCGACAAAGATACTTTATAAAAAAATATGATGTAACTTTGGCGGGTAAAAAATGATATGCATTATGGACAAAAGTATTAAAGGAACACAGACAGAAAAGAATCTGTTGAAATCGTTTGCCGGCGAATCGCAGGCAAGGTCGCGCTACACGTTTTTTGCCGGTGTAGCTAAAAAGGAAGGGTACGAACAGATCTCCGGCGTATTTATGGAAACGGCCGAGCAGGAAAAGGAACATGCCAAACGCTTCTTCAAATTCCTCGAAGGCGGAACGGTGGAGATCACCGCCTCATATCCTGCGGGAACAATCGGCACGACCGAAGAAAACCTGACCGCCGCCGCCGCGGGCGAAAACGAAGAATGGACGGAACTGTACCCGGCATTCGCCGACATCGCCGAAGCGGAAGGCTTCAAGGAAATAGCCGTCGCTTTCCGCATGATTGCCCGTGTGGAAGAAGAACACGAAATCCGCTATCGCAAACTGCTTGCCAACCTTACGGGAGGCGCCGTCTTCAGCAGGGACGGAGAAATTGCGTGGCAGTGTCGCAACTGCGGATACGTGCACAAAGGCAAGAACGCACCACAGAAATGTCCCGCCTGTGCCCATCCGCAAGCTTATTTCGAGCCGAAAAAGGAGAATTATTAACGGCGAACCATGAAGCCTTCGCAGAGCGGGGAACACGGAGATTAGTTTCATTTAAACACAAAGACACGGAGAACACGGAGATTTTTTTCTCCGTGCAACTCTGTGTAGCCTTTATCTTACAATTATATTTTACGACATGCGACTGTATCCGGCGACGCGCCGTTGCGGTCATATTTTTTTAGTAAAAAGACAGGAAAATATCCCCATTAATAGGGATTGCGCACGTGTTTTATTGCCCGTACTTTTGTACCGGAAAAAAACAGGTTATTGTGAGGAAAAAAGGTATTAGGTTTATTGTTCTGTTATTTTTTGTTTGCTCTCACTCTTTCGCAGACTCTCCAAAGTCTGTTGTCCGGGGCGTTGTAACATCCGAAGACGGTGAGCCGGTTGAGTTTGTGGTCGTGTCTGCCGACAATTCGAAGCGGTCGACCGTGACGAATCAAAAGGGGGAATATTCTTTGGCGCTTTCGCCGGGAAAGCATCAGATTCGGTTTTATCATGTAAGTTTTGTGGCGCTGGAACAGGAGGTTTTCCTGTCGGACGGCGAGCGGAAAGAGATTCATGTTGTTCTGGAAGAGCATACGAACGCGCTGTCGGAAGTCGTTGTCAAGGCGAAAAGCGAAAAAAGGGAAATTGAGACCAAAGGATTTGTCGTCAGTGTGGTTGAAATGCAAAAGGCATCCTTGCAGTCTGTACAGACGAATGAACTGCTCGACAGGACGGCCGGTGTGCGCGTGAGGCAAAGTGGCGGGTTAGGCTCTGCGACGAACTATAATTTAAACGGGATGTCGGGCAATTCCGTAAGGATTTTTATCGACGGGATACCGATTTCCACATACGGCGCTTCCTTCAGCCTCAACAGCATCCCTCCCACGCTGATTGAACGTATCGAAATATACAAGGGCGTTATCCCCGCCCATCTGTCGGACGATGCACTGGGCGGAGCGATTAACGTTATCTTGAAGAAAGGTATGCAAAACACGCTTACCGCTTCGGTACTGTACGGTTCTTTCAACACGCGGCAAGCCAATTTCAATGCCATGTTCAGGGATGAAAAAACAGGATTTACGGTGAAGGCTTCCGGGTTTTACAATTATTCCGACAACGACTATGAAGTGTGGGGTAAATTTGTAAGGAACATACTGCCCAACGGGCGATACGATTACGTTCGCGCCAAAAGATTTAATGATGCGTACCGCTCGGTCGGGGGGCACGTGGAACTCGGTTTCACGGGAGTAAAGTGGGCAGACCGGTTTTATGTGGGATATAACGGTTCGGACGCTTACAACGAGATTCAGCACGGCACTTATATGTCCGTTCCTTACGAAGGAAGACATTCGGATTCACGTGCGCACGTGTTCAGCCTGAACTACCGGAAGACCAATATTGCGGTACCCGGACTGGAATTTACGCTGAACGGCATGCACAGCCGCCGGCAGGAAATCGTTACCGATACCGTGAAGTGGAACTACAACTGGTTCGGGGAGAAGAGTCTGGGTCTGGACGGCAATCCCATCTTACGACCGAACGGCGCACAGCAGGGAGCGCCCACGCTTAATCATATCAACAGGAACGTGACGACATTCCGCGCCGGCCTGAACTATGATATTCATCGCAACCACAGGATCATCCTGAACCATATTTTTTATGATATCGACCGCACCCAGCAGGATTTTATGCGTTCGGAGACGGAACGGGATTTCATCGGGACAAGAGACCTGCAAAAAAACATCACGTCGCTCGCATACGAAATGAAGGCTGTCGAAGGCCGCCTGACGGCAACGCTTTTCGGGAAATACTATCAGCAGAAGATAGCCAAAATGGATCCTGTCCTGAAAGAAGTGGACGGGCAAACCGTCCGGGTCGAGGCGACGGTTCGCAGCCGGAAAGAGGCAGCAGGATACGGTCTGGCGGCGGCGTATTCCGTTTTGCCCGGACTGATGCTGCTGGCGTCGGCCGAAAGAGCGGTAAGGATGCCCTCCGAAGGCGAAGTGTTCGGAAGTCCGGGGGAGAATATTGTAGAAAATACCGGGTTACGCGCCGAGATTAGCGACAACCTGAACTTTGGCGTCAAAACGGAGCCTTTTCCCGTCGGCGAACACAAATTTGATGCATCGGCGTCCGTGTTTATACGGGATGCAAAAGACAGGATTGTGCAGCGAATCAATCCGAGGCTGAATGATGCCGTCCAGACGGATCCGTTTGAAAATCTCGGAAAAACAAAATCCAAAGGCTTCGAAGTTGAGCTGGGTTATACTTACGCCCAAAATTTGAATGTCGCGCTGAACATGTCCCGGTTTAATTCCGTGTTTAATATCCGGTACGACCCCAACGGGCGGGAATACGATTACTATAACAAACAATTGCCGAACGAGCCTTTTTTCACCGTAAACGGGATGGTGAAATATGCCCTGCACAATCTTGTGCAGAAACGGTCGGCCGTAAATCTGTACTACAATTTCGGCTTTGTGGAGAGTTTCCATACGACGTGGCTGGAACTGGACGATTTCAGTGTGCCCCGCCAGTTCGTTCAGGACGTGGGGCTGAATTATGTGTTCCCGAATAAAAAATTTGCAGTAAGTTTTGACGCCAAGAATATTTTTGACCGGCAGGCCTACGACAACTTTGCCGTACAGAAACCGGGAAGAGCTTTTTATATCAAACTAAATTACACTATTAATAATTTTTAAAAAGATGAGTATGAAAAAGAATTTTTTAAACTTTTTGATGTTTGGAACTTTGGCGACAGCCATTGTTTTTACAGGATGTGACAAGAACGATGAGCCCGGACAGGAGACTACGGATCCCGATCCGGATCGCTGGATTACCGTAGCGGGTGCGCTGATGGGTACGAATCCGGGCGACGGGAACGGCGGAACGAAGGTTTACGCTGTGAGTAAGGATAATGCGAAAGATCCCAATTATTCCATCAGCGTGTATGACGACGGATTCTCCGTAAAATCGGAAAGGACAGCCCGCCTGCAATCTTCGGAAGACGGGAAGACACTTTTCAACATCGCATACGTCGGGGATAACGGCGGTGAATTTTCGCGGTACAAGGTGAACGGCGGAAACAATTTCGTCCAGGAAGACGTAACGGTCAATATCGCGCAGTACGCAAGCACTTCGCCCCGCTGGGCTAAACTGTTTGACGGGGATAAAACGGGTATTGCCGTCAATGTAGCCGGCATTGCCGCAAACAATGCTTCGGATGCGACGCAGCCGTTTGCATACTATCGCGGTACGGCTACCGTGCTGGCGCTTGATTTGCAGGAAGTATTAATCCGCGGATACAAACAGTACCAGATTCCGCTTACGGCGGAAGAAGAACTGCTCGGACACTGCATCTTCCGCCTTGACGCGCCTGTCCTGAACAAAGCGGCCAATAAACTAATCATCGGGACATGGATGCAAAAAAGGAATCCGGCAACAGGCACAACCGAAAGCAGCTTTACCCGCTTGGGCACCAAATCCGTGGTAGTGGATTACCCCTCCCTGGAAAATCCCCGCGTGATAACCTCTTCGGTTGGTCATGGAGATTGCAGCGGCTACCGCAGTTTCAACAGCTTCGTGGCCGACGACGGGAACATTTACCAGGCTACGCAGCGGGAGTCTGCCGGTTCCGGTTCGTATATCCTTAAAATAAATCAAAACAACGAGTACGACAATTCATACGTGTTCAGTCTGGATGCCGCCCTGGGCGTTTCAAACGTATATGTGGACTGCTGGAGATCCGCCGGCAACGGTAAAGCCTATATTCTGTATTCGCACGATGACGCCGCCTCCAACTATGTTGCTTACCTGGACTTAAACGCAAAGACGGCGGTTAAAGTTACGGAAATTGCTTATGACGAGGATCTGGATTTCGGCCAGTATCAGGGCATTTTAGTCAGTGGCGATGAGGTATATATTGCCGTAACTCCCGTAGGGAAAGATGGTAACATCTACATATTGAACAGCAAAACCGGTACGGTTACCAAAGGCGCCAAATTAGTGAATAAAGCCGGAAACCATTACATCGGAATCTTCTAAACAAGTCTTGAGACTGTCAGTGAACAAAACGTTCGATGCGGTATCGTCGTATTCGAACGTTTTGTATTACACTGAAAGAAACGTACAAATAAACATGCAGACATTATGATTAAGTTATTCATTGATTTCATTCAATTCCTGTACACCGTTGCGCCGCTGCTCACGTCGCTGGCTGTTTTGACCCTGCTGGCCGTTTTATTGTCAAAATCAATAAAAAAACATGCGACCGTATATTACATCGTACTGGCGATTCCCTTTGTTCTGGTCACAGTTCCTTTTATCGGCAGGCTGCTGGGCTTTGAAATGTTTAATTTCAACCAAATCCCGTTTCTGGGCGGCATCATGCGGGATTATATCCACATGGGGACGCTGGGTTTTCCCTTGCTGGTTATCATCATGTATATAGGAGCGTTGAACCCTAAAAACCCTCATGTAAAAAAACTTCTCGGCATACGCAAAGAACTGTCCGTCCTGTCGGGTTTCCCGATACTGACCCATTCCCTGATCCGGGTGACGAACAACTTCCCGAACGCCCTCAAGTTTTTCACCGACAATGAAGGATACATGGCAAGCACGAAAGTAACAAGCGAACTGGGCGCCGGGATAACAAATTTCAGTTTCGTACTGGGCATCCTGATGCTGGCGATATTCCTTCCGCTATGGGTTACGTCTTTCAATTCCATCCATAAACGCCTGGGAAACGTAAAATGGAAGAAATTCCAGAAGTGGTCTTATGTCCTGTACGCCACGCTGTTTATCCATGCGATGGGCATACAGGCCGGTTCGTTGTTGAATCCGAGGGAAAGACCTGCCGTCGAAGTAACCGCAGCAAAAACAGATACACGCGACGGTAACAGCCGCGAAAATCCGAACGTACAGGAGCGTGCGGAAAAAGGAGAAAGCGGAGATAAAAACGCTGCACAAACGGCCGACCGTCGCGGCGGTAACCAGTCCGGAACAGCAAGACCGGCAGGAGGCGGACGTCCGCAAAGTCCGGGCTTCGCAGACATTCATGTCACTCCGCAGACAAGACAGTACCTACATATAACATCCCTTCTCCTGATTTTCGGGTCGTACCTGTATCTCCGGCTGAGGAAGGCAAAGAGAGACGCT
>JAISXP010000107.1 GCA_031270465.1 Tannerella sp.
GTGTATCGTGCAAAAAAAATCATATCTTTGTGCCATGAAATTGCTGGCGGCCATACTGTCCATTTACCTTGTAGCGCTTTCGACGGTCACGTACTGTCCGGAATGCTGCATGTGCGATGATGAACTTCATACGGAACACTCAGGCGACTGTACCGATCACTGTTCACCACTGTGCAACATGTGTGCCTTCTTTACGGTGGAAGATAGCGTCTGCATTCAGGTAAGACCGCAGGAAATACTTGCCGAAATAAGCAGCTGCCGGATACAACTTCTTGCTTCGCCGTTCCTTGGCGGCGTCTGGCAGCCTCCGAAATTTACCTGACGGTCATCGTTTTTTTGTCGGGACAAAAGATATTTGCCCGACAGTTTTCCGGCGCGCGGTATGACTTTGTGTGTGAAGTTCAAAGATTCACGGACAGAACCGCTTCGCGCGGAATGTTTTTTTACCGTATTTTTAAGAATCATATAATCAAGTAATAAAATGAAATCATATATTATCATATTTATTGCGCTGTTTTCGTGCAGCGCAGTCATTGCCCAAAACACATTCAGGGCAATCGTCAGGGACGCCGAAACCAAAGAGCCTCTTTCCGGCGCTTCGGCGTTAATCAAAGGCATCTCCACCGGAGCCGTTTCCGATGCGGAAGGCCTGCTTGTCATCGACGCCGTGCCGGACGGACGGCATACGGTCGTGTTTTCGTATTTGGGTTACGAAAAACTGGAAAGAGCGTTTGTCTTTCCGCCGGAAAACGATGTTCCCGCAGAAATATGGCTCGAAAGCGACGAGTCCGAACTGGAAGAAATCGTCATCTCATCCACCCGCGGGACGCGCACAATCGAGCATATCCCTACCCGGATTGAATTTATCGCCGGCGAGGAACTGGACGAAAAAAGCAATATGAAACCCGGCGATATCCGTATGCTGCTGAACGAAAGCACCGGTATTCAAACCCAGCAGACTTCGCCCATTTCGGCCAACGCCTCCATACGCATACAGGGACTGGACGGGCGGTATACGCAAATCCTCAAAGACGGTTTTCCGATTTATTCGGGTGCGGCAAGCGGCCTGGGACTTTTGCAGATACCGCCGCTCGACCTGCGGCAGGTCGAAATTATCAAAGGCTCGACCTCGACCCTCTACGGCGGCGGCGCGATTGCCGGCATGGTCAACCTTATTTCCAAAACGCCGTCGGACGAAAGGGAACTCTCGTTTCATCTGAACGGCACGTCGGCAATGGGGCTTGACGTAAACGGCTTTTACTCGCAGCGCTTCGAGAAAACGGGACTGACCCTGTTTGCGTCGCGCAACAGCAATGCCGCCCGTGACCCTGCCGGAATCGGGTTTTCCGCCATTCCGAAATTCGAACGGTATACCGTAAATCCGCATCTGTTCGTGTATTTCAGCGACAAAACGACAGCGGATTTCGCCGTAAACACCTCGTTCGAAAACCGTCTGGGCGGTGACATGCTCTACATCCGGGGAAAAGGCGACAGCGAACATGTTTATTTCGAAGACAATCAAACGCAGCGGGTGAGCACGCAGTTTTCCGTTGCGCACAGATTCAGCCCGAACTCCAGACTGACATTTCGCAACAGCTACAACTACTTCAACCGGACAGTCTCCATTCCGGGCTATACCTTCGACGGCCGCCAGAACGGAACCTTTTCGGAACTTAATTATCTGCACACCGGCGATAAAACCGAGTGGGTCGGCGGAGCGAACCTCTGGACGGATCATTTTGCGGAGAAACGCCTGACGGATTTCACGCTGCGCGACTACACCCGGAATACGTTCGGATTTTTCGTTCAAAACACGACGAAAGCAAACGGCTGGCTGAGCATCGAAAGCGGTCTGCGCGGCGACTGTGTGGTCGATTACGGCTTTGCGCTGCTGCCCCGCCTGTCCGCGCTGTTCAGAATCAGCGACAAATGGTCGTCGCGCATCGGCGGCGGACTGGGATACAAAACGCCGAACATTTTTACCGAAGAAAGCGAACGGATACACTACCGGAATGTCCTGCCCGTAAATCCGGACATCAACCGGATCGAGCACAGCTACGGAGCAAATGCCGACATCAATTACGGAACACCCGTTGGCGACCACGTGTTTCTGTCCCTCAACCAGCTGTTTTTCTACACCGTCCTCGACCGTCCGATCATGTTGTCGCCGCTTCAGGACAATACGTACCGGTTCCTGAATATCGACGGGCAGATGGCTACAAAAGGCGCAGAAACCAACCTGAAAATCCGGTACGACGACTTTGCGCTCTACGTGGGATATACTCTCACCGACGCGGAAGTGAAGAACAGCGGCACACGTTACCGGAATCCGCTCACATCCACGCATCGCCTGAACAACGTCCTGATGTACGAAGTCGAGGAACAGTGGAAAATCGGACTGGAAGCCTACTATTACAGTCCCCAGCGCCTCCACGACGGAACCTCCGGCCGTTCCTACTGGATATGCGGAGCTATGGTGGAAAAAATCTGGGAACATTTTTCCCTGTACGCCAACTTCGAGAACTTCACCGACACGCGACAGACCCGATTCGAAAGCATCTACACGGGCACGTTTGCAAATCCCGTATTTAA
>JAISXP010000113.1 GCA_031270465.1 Tannerella sp.
GCTGCGCGGCTATTGCTGTTGCCGGCACATTGACCTTGATTCTTTCCTTTGCCATACTTTTTTTTCACAAAAGTACGATTCCTTTTTCAATTGTACAAATTTATTGGACTTAATATAAGATGGAAGCTTGGAAGTGGCAAAAAATAATTGTCCGTTTTTAAGCTGATTTTTATTTGGCTGTTTGGCGCATAGCCATACTGTCGTGTTCTCCAACGAATCTTACTTTTGCAGGTATTTTAAGCGGCTTACGGGGATATTGTCGCTCATATCGGTAAAATGATGGAAATATCCGGTTCAGAGAAGGAAGCGGCATTTATGTTCAAATTCCCTACCTTCCGTTTTTCAAAGATGGACTGCATCCGGTTACCGGCATCAAAAGTAATATGAAAAATCGTCCGATGACCATGAGAGATAAAATCCTTCTCATAAAACATTCTGTTATAGAAACAATTAACGACGAATTGAAAAATATCTGCGAAATTGAACATTCCAGACATCGCAGTCCGGTAAACTTTCTGATAAACCTGTTTGCCAGGCTGGCGGCATATAGTTTCTTTGAGAAAAAACCATCTATAAAGTTTGAACATTCCCTACCAATCGGACAATTGGAATTATTCTTTTAATCAACCCGTTACATATTCAATATACAAATATGAAAATAATCGACGTCCCGGAACATCTGCCGGCGGAGTGAGACACCGTATACGCGCCGTACATGCCGGGGCGTACACGATGTCCAACCCGCATCCCCTGCCCGACGATATTGGAGTACACACTGTACACGCCGGGGAGTACACGCTGTACATGCAGGGGAGGACGCATTGTCCTTGCCGGGGAGGACACATTGTCCTTGCCGGGGAGGACATGCCGTCCCCTGCTGTTTTTATCCTTTTGATTCAGTACACCTCCACGTTCGCGATTAGCGGGCAGGCTCTGGCATCCGTGATGCGGATGCGTACTTTGGAAGTCTCCACCGGATCGAAGGACAGGATACGCTTGTAGCCAACGGTTGTGCCCGAGGCGGCTTTGACCCACGCCGTGCCGTTCCACGTCTCCACGTCGAACGCTTTCACCCGCTGCCCCAGCCGGATGTATTCCTGTATCAGGACGAAGGAGATTTTATGCGTTTTGCCCAGGTCGATTTCCAGACTGCCTGATTTCACGGGGTCGTCGGTTGCCCAGTAAGTCTCCCTGTCGCCGTCGGTGACATTTGTCGCTGCGTATCGACCTGATTTGCCCCGGTAGGTGTCGGCAGTGGCTTTTGCGCCGGCCGCCATGTTGCGGGCAAACGCGGCATCTTTCAGTTGTTTCCATTCGAGCAGCGCTTTCACGTCGTTTTCGTGAATCAGTCCGCGCCGGTCGGGTGGGAGGTTGAGCAGCAGATTGGCGCCGCGACCGACGGATTCGAGGTAGAGCTTCATCAGGTTTTCGGGTGTGCGCACCCGGTCGTCTTCCGCGGCATGATAGAACCATCCCGGCCGGATGGATACGTCGACCTCGGCCGGCAGCCACACGTTGCCGTCTTCCGAGCCGTGGTTCAGCAGTTTGTTAATGCCCGGCTTGCCCGCGTAGAGCGTATCGCCGTAGATGGGGCTCCAGTTCGGGTCGCCGACGAAGCCGCTTTCGTTGCCGCACCAGCGGATGTCAGGCCCTCCGTCGCTGAACATCACCGCGCGGGGCGCCAGCCTGCGGACGATGGCGTGCGTGTTCGGCCAGTCGTAGTAGGTGCGGTTGTCTATCTTTCGCGTTTCGCGTGCGCCGCCGTAGTATCCGTCGCCTCCGTTGGCGCCGTCGAACCATACTTCGGAGATTTCGCCGTAGTTGCTCAGCAGTTCAGTCAGCTGGTTGCGGTAGTACGTAATGTATTCAGGCGATGCGTACTGTGCAAAGTTTCTGTCCCACGGCGAGAGGTAGACGCCGAAAAACAGTCCGTATTTGCGGCAGGCGTCGGCCACTTCCTTCACCATGTCGCCCTGTCCGTCGCGAAAGGGGCTGTTTTTGATGGAATGTTCGGTATAGGCGCTCGGCCAGAGACAGAACCCGTCGTGATGCTTGCAGGTGAGTATCAGTCCCTTCAGCCCGGCCTGGCTGATGACGGACGCCCACTGTTCGGCGTCGAAAGCTGTGGGATTGAATGTGGCGGGGTTTTCGTCGCCATATCCCCATTCCTTGTCGGTGAACGTGTTGATAGTAAAATGGATAAAGGCGTACTGTTCCCGTTCGTGCCATGCCAGATGGTTTTCGTTCGGAACCGGCAATACGGCTTCCGGTGGCGCTACTTCTGTCCGGCAGGCGGAGAAAAGCAGCAGCAAACTCATGCTTGATGTAAATAACTGTTTCATTTTTAACTTTAATTTATCGGTTTGTAATTCAGAAGGCTCTGTTCGAGATGAAGCCGCCGTTGCAAAACAGGAAAGTCTCTAATTTATGCCGTCTACTCCTCGCCGTCTTCCTTCATGTTGTGGAAGACGTTTTGCACATCTTCGTCGTCTTCAATTTTTTCTATCAGTTTTTCAACTGCTTCGCGCTGTTCGGGCGTCACTGTTTTCTGGTCGTTGGAGATGCGGACAAATTCGCTCGATGTGATTTCGTAACCGTTGTCTTCGAGATATTTCTGGATGGCTGCGTTACGGGCAAATTCTCCGTAGATGATGATTTCGTTTTCATCTTCTTCGAGTTCTTCCACGCCGTAGTCGATCAGTTCGAGTTCCAGATCATCCGGCGAGACGTTTTCGGGCTTGCTGATGTGGAAAATACATTTGTGGTCGAACAGAAACTCCAGCGATCCGCTTGTGCCCAGCGATCCGCCGTGCTTGTTGAAATAGCTGCGTATGTTTGCCACGGTGCGCGTCGTATTGTCCGTAGCCGTTTCGACAAAGATGGCTATGCCATACGGGCCATATCCTTCGTAGTTTACTTCCTTGTAGTCGGCAAAATCTTTTGAGGTAGCTTTCTTGATGGCGCGTTCCACGTTGTCTTTCGGCATGTTTTCTTTTTTTGCCGTCTGCATCAGTATGCGCAGTCGCGGATTGGTTTCAGGGTCGGGGCCTCCTGATTTGGCGGCTATGGTGATTTCCTTGCCAAGTTTGGTGAACACGCGCGCCATGTTGCCCCACCGTTTCATTTTTCTTGCTTTGCGATATTCAAACGCTCTTCCCATTTTCGTGTATATTTTTTGTTTTTAAATTATCGTAGACTTGCACCGGCCTTTTCTTCCAGTCCCTTGCGTATTTTGTTCATGATGGCGTCGATTTGTTTTTCTTCCAGCGTGCGGCTTTCGTCCTGCAGATAGAAACTGACGGCATACGATTTCTTTCCCTGCGGCAGGTTCCGGCCTTCGTAGACATCGAACAGAGTGATGCGCTTCAACAGTTTGCGTTCGCTTTCGAATGCAATTCTTTCAATTTCTTCGAACGAAACCTCCCTGTTTATCAGCAGTGCGAGGTCGCGCTTCACTTCGGGGAAGCGGGCTATTTCGACCGCAGACACTCTGGTTTTCTGCGTTTCGCGCAACAACGCCTTCCAGTTCAACTCGGCATAATACACATCTGTGTCTATATCCATCATTTTAAGCAATTTCGGATGCACGATGCCAAAGTCGCCCAGCGTCTTGTCCGACGGTGTCCGGAGGCTGATACCATCCATAAACAGGTCGCTCGCCGTTTTTTTGTATGACGCCTTGCGGATGCCCATCCGCGATAAGATGTTCTGCACGTGTGCCTTGAGTTCGTATACCGACGAAGCCTCATTCGGATGCGCCCAGTTGTTTTCGACCCTGTTGCCGCATATCCACAGTCCGAGCCGGTATTCTTCTCCGTATTTTCGAAGCGGATCTCCGTCTTCTTTTTCGTCGGGATTGAACGAATAGCATGTCCCAAATTCGAAAAAGCGGATATTCCTGTTTTTATGTTTCAGGTTGTGTCCGACGTTTTGCAGTCCGCCGAAAAGCAATGTCTGTCGCATGCAGTTCAAATCTGCGCTCAGCGGATTTTCAATCATGACGGCGCATCCGGCCGGACAAGCCGTCAGTCCGTCGTAGTGGACGAAGGGAACGAGCGAGTTGTTGATTATCTCGTGAAATCCCGCGCCGCACAATTGTTCGGAAATCAGGTTTTCGAGGCGATAGCTGCGGTCGGTCGGCGTCTGGTAGCTCAATGTGGACTGCAGGCGGTCCTTGAATCCGACGTGGTTGTATCCGTATATGCGCAGGAGGTCTTCGATCACATCCACTTCGCGCCGTACGTCGATGCGGTAGACCGGCACGTGGACAGACAGCCCTTCGGCCGATTCCGAAACGACGTCCATCTCGAGCGATGCAAGAATACTTTTGACGGTAGCGGGCGCTATTTCCGTTCCGGTCAGTGCATTTATTTTCCGGTAGGTGACGTCGACGGGATACGGTTTTACTTCTTCGGGATAAATGTCCTGTATCCTGCCTGCGATCACGCCGCCGGCAATTTGCCGGATGAGCAGGGCGGCGCGTTTGAGCACGCAGATCGTCCCGTTCGGATCCAGTCCTCGTTCGAAACGGAACGAAGCATCGGTGTTCAGTCCAAAACGGCGAGCTGTTTTCCGTATCCACGAAGGGTGGAAACATGCCGATTCGAGGAATACATCGGTTGTCTGTTCCGTCACGCCCGAATCCAGGCCGCCGAACACGCCGCCGATGCACATCGCCTCTTCGGCATCGCAAATCATCAGGTCGTGTGCACTCAGTATCCGTTCCACGCCATCCAGCGTGACGAACTTCGTCCCTTCGGGCATGGTGCGGACGATCACTTTGCCGCCTTTTATCCGTGATGCATCGAAGGCATGCAACGGCTGGCCGAGTTCGAGGAGGACGAAGTTGGTGATGTCCACAACGTTGTTTATCGGACGCAGCCCGATGGTGCGCAGCCTGTTTTTCAACCAGTCGGGGCTTTCCCGTACTTTCACTCCGCGGATGGTTATACCCGAATAGCGCAGGCAGGCATTGCTGTCGACGGCTTCCACGCGGATGGCATCTGCCGTCTCGTCCGTAGCGAAGTCGTCTACCGAAGGACAGCGCAGTGTGGCCGGACGCCCCGACTGCTTCAGAAATGCCGCCAGATCGCGCGCCACGCCGTAGTGCGACGTCGCATCCACGCGGTTCGGCGTGATGTCTACTTCGAGCACATAGTCGTTTTCGATGTGGTAGTAATTACGTGCAGACATCCCCACCTCCGTGTCGGACGGAAGCACGATGATGCCCGAATGGTCTGTACCGATGCCGATTTCATCTTCGGCGCAAATCATTCCCAGCGATTCCTCGCCGCGTATCCTGCTTCGTTTGATGACGAATTTTTCGTCGCCTTGCCAGAGCACAGTGCCGACCGGCGCGACAATGACCTTTTGCCCT
This sequence comes from Tannerella sp., assembly GCA_031270465.1. Lineage (GTDB taxonomy): Bacteria > Bacteroidota > Bacteroidia > Bacteroidales > Tannerellaceae > Tannerella. Next base: position 5,378 of record JAISXP010000113.1, read on the forward strand.
GCAGCTACATTCGGCGCGCCGCAGACGATCTGCAGCGGTTCGCCCGTCCCGATACGTACCGTCGTGACATGCAGGTGATCGGAATTGGGATGCGCTACGCACGTAAGCACTTCGCCCGTCACCAGGCCTTCAAGGCCGCCTCTGACGGGTTGCACTTCTTCCACTTTGCCCGTTTCCAGGCCGATGGACGTCAGCGCCGACGCCACTTCGTCCGGTTGCAAATCGAACGAAAGATATTCTTTCAGCCAGTTGTATGATATGTTCATTTATTTCTAAATTATTTAATACTTTCCAAACGACCTGCAAAAGTATAAAAAAAGCAAGGATAAACACTCATGTGCCGGAAAAAATCTTGCACGGCTGTTGCGGATATTTCCAGTGTTCATACATCCTTCTCTTCGTAGTATCTGCACCACGGCGTCAGTCCGCACGCTTCACATTTGGGTTTGCGTGACAGGCATACATATCGGCCGTGCAGTATCAGCCAGTGATGCGCTCTGGAGATAAGGCTTTCGGGGATGTGACGCACCAGTTCCCTTTCCGTAGCCAGAGGCGTTTTGCTGTTATCCGTCAGCCCGATGCGGTTCGATATGCGAAACACGTGCGTATCGACAGCCATAGCCGGTTTGTTGAAAACCACGGAGGCGATCACATTGGCCGTTTTGCGTCCGACGCCCGGCAGTTTCTGCAACTCGTCCACGTCCGAAGGCACATGCCCGCCGAAGTCCGAAACGAGTTTCTGCGCCATCCCTACCAGATGTTTTGCCTTGCTGTTCGGGTAGGACACACTTTTGATATACCCGTAAACCGTTTCGGGTGTAGAAGCTGCCAGCGTTGCAGGCGAAGGAAATGCTTCGAACAGGGGAGGTGTTACCATGTTCACCCGCCTGTCCGTACATTGGGCAGACAGGATGACGGCGATCAGCAACTGAAACGGGTCGGAATAGTGCAGTTCGGTTTCCGCCACGGGCATGTTCCGGCCAAACCAGTCGATGACGCCGTCGTATCGTTCTTTCTTCTGCATGGCGGGCGTGTCAGTAGGCTGCTTCGAACTGTTTCAGGAAGCGGATGTCGTTTTCGAAAAACATGCGGATGTCTTTCACCTGATATTTCAGGTTTGTGATACGTTCGATACCCATTCCGAGCGCATAGCCCGAATAAATCCGGCTGTCGATTCCGCAGTTTTCGAGCACATGCGGGTCTACCATTCCGCAGCCGAGGATTTCCACCCATCCGGTATGCTTGCAGAACGGGCAGCCTTTGCCTTTGCACAGGTTACAACTGATGTCCATCTCGGCGCTTGGTTCGGTGAAGGGAAAAAACGACGGCCGCAGACGGATATCCGTGTCCGCGCCGAACATTTCCTTGGCAAAGAACATCAGCGCCTGTTTCAGGTCGGCAAACGAAACGTCCGTATCCACGTAGAGCGCCTCCACCTGGTGGAAAGCGCACAATGCGCGATAGGAGATTGCTTCGTTGCGATATACGCGTCCCGGACAGATGATGCGAATGGGCGGTTGCCGGCGTTCCATCACGCGCGTTTGCACCGACGACGTATGCGTTCGCAGCAATATGTCGGGGTTGTGCCGGATGAAGAACGTATCCTGCATGTCGCGCGCAGGATGGTCTTCGGCAAAATTCAGCGACGAAAAGACATGCCAGTCATCTTCTATTTCAGGGCCTTCGGCAATACTGAATCCCAGCCGCCCGAAAATGTCGCATATCTCCTTCTTCACGATGGAAAGCGGATGGCGCGTGCCTGCAGTCACAGGATAGGCGGTGCGCGTCAGGTCGGGCATGTCGTCGTCCGTGCGCGTTGCCTCGAAAGACGCTTTCAGGTCATTGATTTTGTCCTGAGCTGCGTTTTTCAGTTCGTTCAGCCGCATGCCTACTTCGCGCTTTTGTCCGGCGGCCACGTCCCGGAAATCGTTCATCAGGGAAGATATTACGCCTTTTTTACTCAAATATTTAATTCTCAGCGCTTCCAGTTCTTCCGCGCTGTTCGCTGTGAGGTGTTTGATTTCCTCCAGCAGTGCATTAATATGTGCAATCATTTTTTTCTGCAATTTATTTCGGGAACAAAAGTATGAAAAAATAATAATTTTCGTACCTTTGCCACACAAAAATAAGGGTTGCTTCCAGATGGAAATACTGATTATTCTCGGATTGATTTTGCTGAACGGCATCTTGTCCATGTCTGAAATCGCTTTGGTTTCAGCACGTAAGACGCGTCTTGAGATTGAGATAAAGAAAAAGAGGAGTGCGGCGCAAACGGCGCTGGACCTTGCCGGCAATCCGAACAAATTTCTTTCGACGATACAGATCGGCATTACGCTGATCGGGATATTGACGGGTTTGTTTTCGGGCGAAGCTTTTGCAGCAGACCTTGCGCAACTGCTCGGCAAGGTTTCGTGGCTTTCGCCATACGCGCTGACGGTTTCGAAATTTATCATTGTCGTGGTCGTGACGTACCTGACGCTTGTGCTGGGCGAACTGGTACCCAAGCGTATCGGGCTGGGATATGCGGAGAAAGTCGCCATGCTGGCGGCTAAGCCGATGAACGTGTTGTCGGCCGCCGCTTCGCCGATCGTCTGGATACTGTCGAGAAGCACGTCGATGATGGTAAAACTGCTGGGGCTTGACAGGATGGAAAACGGCAAGGTGACGGAAGAAGAAATCAAGGCCATAGTGAAGGAAGGCTTCGACGACGGCGAAGTGCAGGAAGTGGAACACGATATCGTAGAGCGTGTGTTTACGCTGGGCGATCGTGATGCAGGTTCGATTATGACCCACAAGAGCGAAGTCGTCTGGATGGATATCAGCGATGATCGGACGACCGTTCGGGAGCGAGTGAAGGACAACCTGTTCAACGTGTATCCGGTGGCGTCGGAGAAATTCGACAACATCGTGGGCGTCGTCTATCTGAAAGATTTGTTCGGACGGATTGATGCGCCGGACTTCACGCTGTCGCAGGTGATGCGTCCCGCACAGTTTGTGCCCGAAGATCAGAGCGTGTACAATACTCTGGAACAGTTCAGGAAGGCGCGTGTGAAGTACGGGCTGGTCACGGACGAGTTCGGCGGAATACAGGGCATCGTCACGCTGACGGACATCATGGAAGCGCTGATAGGACAGGTGCTCGACGACGATGAAGAACTGGAAATAAAGGAACGCGCGGGCGGCGGCTGGCTTGTCGACGGGCAATATTCGTTCTACGACTTTCTCGAATATTTCGATATGGAAGACCTGTATGCCGAAAACGACTACAACACGTTGAGCGGGCTGATTCTGGATATATTGAAAAGCGTACCCGGGACGGGCGACACGCTTGTCTGGCAGGATTTCAAGTTCGAAATCGTAGACATGGACAGGGCGCGCATCGACAAAGTTCTCGTCAAGAAGATACATTGAAATGCACCGTCCCGGCAGTTCAAGCGCACACGTCACGCAGAATTTTGAATTTCGAATCCGGCATCAACCCAGCCCGTCGATTTCCTTCAGCCACAGGGCGGCGGAAGCATCGCTGGGCATGCGCCAGTCACAGCGCGGCGAGAGGCTGACGGAGCCGACCTTGGGGCCGTCGGGCAGGCAGTTTCGCTTGAACTGCTGCGTAAAGAAGCGCCTGAAGAACACGCCCATCCATTTTTTGATTACATCTTTTGCATATTTTCTTTTAAAGGCATTTTGTGCGAGGAAATATATTTTCGACGGCGGGGCGCCGTAGCGCATGAAGTGGTAGAGGAAGAAATCGTGCAGATCGTAGGGACCGATCAGTTCTTCGGTTTTCTGGCTGATGGAACCGTTTTTGCCGGCCGGAATCAGTTCGGGGCTGATGGGCGTATCGACGATGTCGAGCAGAGTGGTGCGGATATCGTCGTCGACCTTGTGCAGGGCTATCCATTCGACGAGGTATCGAACCAGCGTTTTGGGTATGCCTGCGTTGACGGCATACATGGAGATATGGTCGCCGCTGAAGGTAGTCCATCCCAGCGCCAGTTCGGACAGGTCACCCGTGCCGATCACCAGCCCGTTGAGGCGGTTTGCCAGGTCCATCAGTATCTGCGTACGTTCGCGTGCCTGAGCGTTTTCGAACGTGGTGTCGGGCGTCGTGCCGTCGTGCCCGATATCGTTGAGGTGTTGCCGGCAGGCGTCGACGATGGATATTTCCTTCAGCGTGGCGCCCAGCGAGCGAATCAGCCTGACGGCATTTCCTCCGGTGCGCGCCGAGGTGCCGAAGCCGGGCATTGTCACGCCGGTGATTTGCGGGCGCGGTATTTTGAGAGCGTCGAAGGTCATGGCCGTCACGAGGAGCGCCAGTGTCGAATCCAGTCCGCCCGACACTCCGACGACAGCAGCCTGCAACTGTGTATACTCCAGGCGGCGCGCCAGAGCGTTGACCTGTATGCTAAAAATCTCGTTGCAGCGTTCGTCGCGTGCGACATCGGACGAAGGAATAAAGGGCGTCGGGTCGATGGCGCGTTCGAACGTTTTTACAGTGCCGGACGGCATACCATACGGGATGCGAATCGCCGGACGGCTGCCGGCAAGCCGGTGTGCTTCCTGCATGAAACTGCTCGATACCGTCCGGTCGTGATGCAGGTAGTCGACGTCGATTTCGCCGACGAGCAGTTTTTCGCGCATCGGGAAACGTTCGACTTCGCCCAGCATGACGCCGTTTTCGGCAATGAATCCCTTTCCGGCGAAGACCAGGTCGGTCGACGATTCGCCGAAGCCTGCCGCCGCGTAGACGTATCCCGCGATGCAGCGCGCCGACTGTTGCTGCACGAGCGATTTGAGGTATTCGTTCTTGCCCGTCAATTCGTTGCTTGCCGAGAGGTTGACAATGATACTGGCGCCCTGCATGGCCAGAAGTGAACTTGGAGGAACGGGCGCCCAGAGGTCTTCGCATATCTCGACGCCAACCGTCGCCTTCCCACAGGTAAAAAGCATGTTTGTCGCGACGGGATAGTCGCTGCCATTGAGCGTCACCCGGTCCGTTTCCAGTTCGCTGCCCGGCGAGAACCAGCGCCGCTCCTGATATTCCCTGCTGTTGGACATGAAGGTCTTGGGAACAAATCCCAGCACCTTTCCTTTCTGAAGCACGGCCGCAACATTCATCAGCCGGTTGCCGACCGCCAGCGGCATCCCGACGATGCAGAGCGCTTCGATGTTACGCGTCCGCCGCACCAGTTCGAAAAGCGCCGCCACGGCCTGATGCAGCAGGCTGTCCTGCGCGAAGAGATCCATGCACGAGTATCCCGTGATGCAGAGTTCGGGAAAAACGACGATCCGGGCATCCTGCATTGCAGCCTTGTGAAGCAGGTGTTCAATCTGTTCGATGTTATATTCGCAGTCCGCCACCTGAAGGAGAGGAATGGCGGCGGCAGCCTTGACAAATCCGTGTATCATATTTTTATTTTGTTCAAAGATTCGAAATTCGAGAATGCGCAAATATAACGTGTTTATTTGAGATATACAATCACATGTCGGAAATTTTATTTTTTCTTTCAAACACGGAAACACGCAGGACAAACCCTGCGCGGAGTCTAACATGGATAACTCCGGGCTGCGTTTCCGCGCCGCCGGGAACATCCGGAAGTATATTTTAGACATAAAAAGCCGTTCCGGGAACGTCCGGAGTCTTGAATTTCACTCTTCCCTTGCCGAAAACTGCAATTATGTCATGTATATTTGTATTAAACAGGCATTTCTTTTACCGTTTACTGTCAATTTGTCCTGTTTTCTGGAGGGATAAGCCTTTGGCATTATTTATGCATATATTCAGGTGTAAACGTAAAAAAGTAATGTTTAATTAATAATTGTAGGAGGACAAAATTATGATGCCTGTAAGAAGAGCAAATTGGTTACCGGGAATCTTTAACGATTTCTTTGGAAATGAATGGGTCGAAAGACAAAGAGTATCTTCGCCCGCAGTGAACATAGTCGAAAACAACAGGGAATACAGGGTTGAGATCGCCGCGCCCGGCTTGACGAAAGACGATTTCTGCATCGACATCCACGACGACGATGTGCTGACCGTCTCGGTAGAAAAAAAGACCGACACGCAGCACGACGCAGACAAGTCCAAGTCGAACAAGTATCTGCGCCGCGAATTTTCGTACACCAGTTTCCGCCAGAGCCTGATTCTGCCGGACGACGTGGACAGGGAAAATATCAAGGCCAAAATGGAAGACGGCATTCTCTACATCGATATTCCAAAGATTGTAAAGGCTGAAAAAACCACTGTAAAAAAGATTGCGATCGATTGATTTTTTAGGTTCATCGTTTGATTTTAGTATTAGTAATTGGAAGGCAACCCGTATAGCGTCTCAAACGCTGTGCGGGTTTCTTCTTGATTATCAGGCGTAATAATGTTTTTACACTATTTTTTAGAATCTTTCATTGGATGTTTTCTCATAATTTATCACAAATTACTAAGCCGGAACGAAACTAATAGCTACTTTTGTGCGCAGATTGAATCGAAATGTGCAATTTTTATGTCGATAACAGTAACAAAAACACGGGACGTATTGGTGGATGTGGCAAGACAGCTGTTTGCCCGTCTGGGTTTTGACAATACAACGATGAACGATATAGCGCAGGCCTCGAAAAAAGGCCGGCGTACGATTTATACCTATTTCAAAAGCAAAGACGACATATTCGGCGCAGTGATTGAGTCGGAAATGAGTAAACTGCACAAGGTATTGACGGATATGGCGGCCAAAGACCTGCCGGCGGACGAGAAACTGATTACATTAATATACACGCGGCTGGATGCGGTGAAAACCATCGTCTTCCGCAACGGTACACTCCGTGCGCTGTTTTTCAGAGATATATGGCGAGTGGAAAAGGTGCGGAAAAAGTTTGACCGCGAAGAAATACGAATCATCAAGGACATTCTGGACGATGGTGTGAATGCCGGAATCTTCGACGTGCCTGATTCGAATATGATGGCAATGCTCCTCCACCATGCGCTGAAAGGCCTTGAAGTCCCCTATATCCGGGGCAAGATTACCGGCTCGGAATCAGCGTATCTCAGCCAGAAACAAAGTGTAATGAAATTGATTTTTAACGGAATTAAAATTAAATAGATGATATATATTAACGCATCGGGATATTACATCCCTGAAGGTCGAATATCGAATGATTATTTTTTGAAAATAAACGGATTGACGAGTGAATGGATATATCAGCGAACAGGTATATTGACACGCTCGGTTGCGAAGCCGGAAGAAAACATCAATACGATGAGTGTCGAAGCCGTTCGCAATGCCTTGCCCGGGCTTCCGTATGACATAAAAGACGTGGACCTGATTATTTCTGCCACCTATTCGCCCTACGATACGGTAGGGACGGCAGCCCACGTCGTGCAGCGCGAATTTGAAATCGCGGATACCAAAGCCTTTTTCCTCTCGTCGGCCTGTTCGTCGTTCGTCAATGCACTCGAAGTGGTGGAAGGTTATTTTGCCATGGGCAAGGCTCGCAAGGCCCTGATAGTCGGAGGCGACAAGAACTCGGCCTACTGGAATGAAGACGACCCCAAGACGGGACATCTCTGGGGCGATGCCGCCGTCGCCTTTTTCTTTTCGAATGAACCCGTGACGGAAAGCGATGCGCAGGTGCTGGATATTTACACCGAAGCGCTGGGATGCGAAGGGAAAGGCCCCGAAAGCGTGCAGTTGCGTCCGCGTCACGGCGGCATACGCATGTCCGAAGGCCGCGACGTCTTTGCCAAGGCCTGTACGATTATGCCCCATAACATGTTCCGCCTGCTGGAACGAAACGGCTATACGCTGGACGATGTCTCATATTTCGTTGCCCATCAGGCCAACATGAGGATACTGAAAAATATCTCCGAACAGATAAACATGCCCGAAGAAAAAATACTGCACAACATCGGCGAACTGGGAAACACCGGCTCATCCAGTTGTGCGCTGGCCTATGCCCAAAACATAGACCGCTTCAAGAAAGACGATCTGATTTGCATAAGTGTCTTCGGAGGAGGGTATTCGGCAGGGGCATGTTTGATTAAATATTAAGATTCAAGATTCAAAATTTAAATTGATACATATATGAAATTATTGGAAGGAAAGACAGCCCTTGTCACGGGAGCCGCCCGCGGCATCGGCAAGGCGGTTGCAATCAAATTTGCAGCCGAAGGTGCAAACATTGCATTTACGGATTTGGTAATCGACGAAACAGGACTTGCTACCGAAAAGGAACTGCAGGCGCTGGGCGTCAAAGCCAGAGGATATGCCTCGAACGCCGCGGTCTTCGACGAAGCGCATCAGGCCGTCGAAGCGATAGCAAAGGACTTCGGACGCATCGATATCCTTGTAAATAACGCCGGTATCACGCGCGACGGTTTGATGATGCGCATGAGCGAACAGCAGTGGGATATGGTCATAAACGTCAACCTGAAATCGGCCTTCAACTTTATCCATGCCGTTACGCCGGTCATGATGCGCCAAAGAGGCGGCAGCATCATCAATATGGCATCGGTAGTAGGGATTTCCGGCAATGCCGGCCAGGCAAATTATTCTGCATCCAAGGCCGGCATGATAGGTCTGGCCAAGTCGGTCGCCAAAGAACTGGGTTCGCGCGGCATACGGGCCAATGCGATTGCGCCCGGATTCATCATCACGGATATGACGGCCGCCCTCTCCGACGAAGTGCGCGCGGAATGGGCGAAACAAATCCCCCTGCGCCGCGGCGGTACGCCCGAAGACGTGGCTAACGTAGCCACCTTCCTCGCGTCGGACCTCTCGTCGTATGTCACGGGGCAGGTGATTCCTGTCTGTGGTGGAATGAACATGTAGCGGGAGTCGCAGTATTTCGGAGATTTTTCCGGATTGTATTTTTATGGGGTGCATTTCAAACTGTCTCGCCGCATCAAGGTGCAGCGTTGCATCACATCGAAGTGCAGCATTGCATCACATCAAGATGCAAAAGTGTGGAGTGCGACAACTTGAATTGCGCTCATTTTATGACGGCGGAGGTGAGGTATCGAAAAAAAATGCCTATCTTTGCGCCGCGATTGCGGTAAGAACCGCAGTCCCCTTACAGGAGAGATGGCAGAGTGGTCGATAGCGGCGGTCTTGAAAACCGTTGAACTGAGAGGTTCCGGGGGTTCGAATCCCTCTCTCTCCGC
>JAISXP010000053.1 GCA_031270465.1 Tannerella sp.
CTCAATAACCTGGATGTGAATACGATTGAATCCATTTCCGTACTGAAAGACGCGGCTTCCGCTTCCATTTACGGCTCGAAGGCGGCCAACGGCGTGATCCTTGTGACTACCAAACGGGCACAGCAGGGGAAATTCAATATCGCCTACAACGGTTACATTGCTCGGCAAAGTCCTACCGACCTGCCTGAAAAGGTAAATGCCATCGACCATATCCTGCTGCTGAACGAATCAAAGGTCAATGCAGGGGCGGGCGTGGTCTATACCGACGAACAGATTAACAACTGGAAGACGCTGGGTCCCTCCGATCGCGATCATTATCCCGATGCGGACTGGCAAAAGGCGCTTCTGCAGGGAAACGGGTTGCAGCAAAACCATAACCTGACGCTTACGGGAGGCACCGACAAGCTGAGAGTGCTGGCCTCGCTCGGATATATGGGACAGAACGGCATCGTCAAGAACGTCGACTTCCAGCGCATATCCCTGCGGCTGAATACGGACATTGTCTTTTCCAGACAGTTTTCGTCTTCCCTGGATTTGTTCCTGTACAACTCGAACAGAAATTCCGTAGCCCAGTACAGCGGAACTTCGGGCAATGATACCGGAATCGGGTTTATCTTTTATACGATGAACAAATTCCCTGCCGTGCAAGCCATACAGTATGCCAATGGGAACTATGCGGAAGGACAGAACGGCGAAAATCCCGTAAACGTAATCGACAACGGCGGATACTGGAAGGAAACGACCACGCCGGTGACGGGGAACTTCTCCTTCAAATGGTCGCCTTCGGACGATTTCTGGATGCAGACGGCTTTTTCGCCTTCCATTTCGTACCCGCTGACGAAAAGTTTTGTCCGGCGCACAACCACGCACAATCCCGACGGAAGCATCTTTTCTTCCCTGCCGAGTAAGGCGACGCTGACGATGACGACCAACTACAACCGTTACCTGCAATCACGCACTACGGCCAACTACATGAAGTCGTTCGGATCGCACAACGTTACCGCGCTGGCCGGCTTTCAGTATGAATCGAACTATTCGGACGGATTCAATGCCTTCAGAGACGATTTCCTTTTCCCGGATTATTCGCTCTTGCAGTCGGGTTCGGTAGAAAACATGCGAAACGACGGATGGGCAGGCGAAAACGTCCTCCTCTCGTGGTTCGGAAGGCTCAACTACGATTACCAAAGCAAATATCTTTTTGAAGCGGTGGTTCGTTACGACGGCTCTTCCAAATTTGCGCAGGGCAAGCAGTGGGGCGCCTTCCCGTCGTTCTCCGCAGGATGGCGGCTGTCCGAAGAATCGTTCTGGGAGGGTTTGCGGTCACACGTGCCAAACCTGAAACTCAGAGGTTCGTGGGGGACGATCGGCAACCAGAATATCGGCAGCAATTATCCGTTTTCGTCCAACATCGATTTGAGCACCAAATACATTTCGGAAGACAAGCTGGTGGACGGTGCAGCCGTGCTGACCATGAACAATCCCAATATCACGTGGGAAACAACCACGATGACCGATGTGGGAATCGATCTGAATCTGTTCAGTAAAATCAATGTGACTTTCGACTGGTATTACAAGAAGACGAGAGACATCCTGATGGTGCTGAATATTCCCCGCACGATGGGATTGGAACCGACCTACCAGAATGCCGGCACGGTGGAAAACAGGGGCTATGACCTGAATATCGGCTATACAGACCGGATTGGAGACTTCGATTTCGATGTTTCGTTCAACCTGTCTGACGTACAGAACAAGATTCTCGACCTGAAAGGGCTGAACGGGACAGGGCTGGTCTCCAACCGGGAAGGATATGCCATCAATTCGCTGTATATGCGGAAAAGCCTGGGCATCCTGACCAAAGATGACTTCAACAGCGACGGTTCCTACAAATGGACACGTCAGGGACGCGCTCTGGCGCCGGGCGACCTGCGGTATGCCAATCTGAACGACGACGACATTGTCAATGCGGACGACCAGGAAATACTGGGTTCCACCATCCCGCGCTATACGTTCGGCCTGAATTTCAACGGACGATACAAGGGCTTTGACTTCAACCTGCTACTCCAGGGTGTCGGCAAGGCGGACGGCTACCTCACGAGCATAGGCTTTTACCCGTTCTGGTCGGGAGGTACGGCCTTCGAAATGCACAAGGACCGCTGGACGGAAGAAAACCAGAACACGAACGCCTCCTTCCCAAGGTTGTACTTCTACGATAACATAAACAATTATGTCAGTTCGGACTTTTATCTGAAAAGCGCGGCCTACATGCGGATAAAGAATATCCAGCTGGGATATAAAATCCCGGCATCCGTGTCGCGGAAAATGCGAATGGAGCATCTGCGCTTTTACGTTTCGGGAGAAAATCTTTATACGTTTACCGGCTTCTGGGACGGATGGGATCCGGAAGTATCTCCCGGTTCAACCGGCAACTACTATCCCCAGGTGAAAGTATTCAGCTTCGGCGTAGACATCAGATTTTAAAAACTCATAAACAGACAGAACTATGAAAAAGTATATTATTTGCATACTGACCGGCGGCCTTCTTGCCGCGCTGACATCGTGCGAGGGCACACTGGAAAAATATCCGTTGAATTATCCTTCTACGGAAACCTTCCTGCAAAACGAAGCGGAAATACAGATGGCCATTGTTGGTGTACATTCCGTGCTCTATATGAATGGAGACCAGGTTCCTTATCCCGTTTACTACGATACCGGTTCCGATATTGCAGCGGAGAGGGATTCCAAGCCCGAACAGCTTTTCCAGACGCAAACGGCAGGGCATCTCAACGAATTGTGGACGAACATGTACAAAGGCATTTACCGCTGCAATTTCATCCTCGAAAACATCGACCGGGCAAGCGGCAGCGTATCCGGCGACAAGTTAGCCCTGTACAGGGCGCAGGCACAGGTAATGCGGGCGTATTTTTACCACTGGCTGATTTCGATCTTCGGTGATGTCCCGTTTGTAGACCATACCCTGTCGCTGGACGAATCGTTTGTCACGAGAGAATCCAAAGACCGGATCGTCGACTTCATTTTCACCGAATGTGACGAGGCCGCGCAGTATCTCCAGCAGACAAACGAACCGAACACGATGGCGCTCACCAAGGGGTTTGCATGGGCGGTAAAGGCGCGCACGGCTCTCTACAGCGAACGCTGGGCGGATGCGGTCGGCGCCTGCCAAAAGATTATGGCGCTGGAAGGTGTCGAGTATATCCTGGAACCCGACTACGGCGACATTACCTTGCTGAAAGGGAAAACCTCGAAGGAAATCATCTGGGCTATCCAGTACAATCAGGACGACAAGTATCACTGGACGCCGAGCCGTTTCAAGGGTCGTCTGGCCGGAGGCTATACCAACAAAATGCCCGTCCAGGCGCTGGTAGATTCGTATGAATGTATCGACGGCCTTTCGATAGACAAGTCGCCCCTGTACGACCCGCAACATCCGTGGAACAACAGAGACCCGCGAATGCACAAGTCGATCGTCCTGCCGGGAAGCGTGTTTTTCGGCTATGAGTACGAAACGAACAAGGACAGTCTGGAATGCTGGAACTACAATCTGTCGCCTGCCGTCAGGATTCCGAACCTCGAAGCCACGCACGCTTACGCCAGCTATTCCGGTTACGGCTGGCGCAAGTTTTGCGACTCGATTGAGTACCGGACCGACGGCGCCTCGTCCATCAACGCCATCGTCTTCCGCTATGCGGACATATTGCTGATGTATGCGGAGGCAAAGATTGAATCGAACCAGATGGACGAATCGGTCTACACGGCCATCAACAAGGTCAGAAGCCGCGCCGGAATGCCCGACATCGCTCCGGGCAAAAGCCAGCAGGAACTGCGGGCGGCCGTCCGGCGGGAAAGGAAGTACGAACTGGCCGGCGAAGGGTTGCGACTGTTCGACCTACGCCGCTGGAAAATAGCCGACCGGCTGATGAACGGTGTATGCTACGGACGTGTGCCGAACGGTTATCCGGCAACTGTGCCCGTAATCGACGAATACGGCAATCCCGACTATACGAACTTCTCCGAGAAAGACCGCTTCGGCACCAAGCTGGGCATACGCTTTTTCGATCCGAACAGGGACTATCTGTCGCCGATTCCGTTCTCCGAGAGACAGGTGAATCCGAACCTGACGCAGAATCCCGGATATTAATCTCCGTGTCTCTCTGTGTTTCTCTGTGGAACTCAGTATCTTACACAGAGAACCACAGAGAACTGCGGAGGAAGAAAATCTTCCAGACGTTGGGAAAGGAGGTTTCCCGGCATCAGGAAGGCGACTCCCGTTCGGACGATGTTCTACCTGCGAGGTATAATGTGAGGCAGAACCTCACGAATAGACCGAACAGGGTAGAACCTTGTCCGAACAGGAGTATCCCGATAACAAACAAACAGTGATTATATTATGAACTATATAACAGAACAGCAAAGGGAAACGCCGGTCATAGCCATGCCCGAAGTATTAGTTGTGGGCGCCGGTCCGGCGGGAATAAGCGCGGCAATTGCAGCAGCGCGAACAGGCGCAAAGACCATGATTGTAGAACGGTATGGCATTGTAGGCGGAAACATCACAGCGGCAATGGTAAACCCGTTTTTTACGTTTCATGATATTCACGGAAGGCAAGTGATTAAAGGCATTGCAGAAGAGATGGTGCGGCGGATGACAGCCCGTAATGTTTCGTGCGGACATGTGACAGACCTGACTTTCGACAACGCATCCATGACGCCTTTCGACCCCGAAGGAAGCAAAGCCATTCTTTTCGAGATGCTTGAAGACGCCGGTGTGGAGATACTTCTGCACAGTTTGGTTGTCGGGACGCAGGTGGACGGTGGGTATATCCGTAGCGTACTGATCGAAAACAAATCGGGACGTCAGGCAATCTGTCCCGAATACGTGATTGACTGTTCGGGCGACGCCGACGTTGCCGCCCTGTCCGGCGCTCCTTATACGCTCGGACGACAGGAAGACGGCGCCATGCAGCCCGCAACGCTTTACTTTCGTGTCGGGGGAGTGAACCTACTTACGCTGCGTCTGTGGATGAAGGCAAATCGTCATCTGTTGAAAGACAGTCCCGCCGACGAAGAAATAGACGGACAGAAAGCCATCGCCCTGCTCGGACTGAACGAACAGGTCGAAGAGGCCGTCCGCTCCGGCGAATTAGACCCCGAAACCGCTCCGCGCATCCTGATGTACGAACTGCCGAACAGTCAGTTTTCGGTCAATACAACACGGCTGCAAAAGATAGACGGAACAAATGTGAACGACCTCACACGCGCTGAAATAGCACTCCGTAAGCAGGTCTTGCAGATACATGCGTTCCTGAAAAAGCGCATCGGCGGATTCGCAGAATCTTATATTATTGATACGGGAATCAATGCCGGAATCCGTGAAACACGCCACATCACGGGCGATTATACGCTGACGGAAGACGACGTCCTGAACGGAAAATCTTTCGACGACGGAATCTCATGCGGCACGTTTGCCATCGACATTCATCCGCCGCACGGACGGGAACAGATATTCACCGGATCGGGAAAAGTCGTGTACGAAATCCCGTACCGGACTCTCCTGCCGCGGGGACTGAACAATCTGTTGGTCGCTGGACGTTGCATTTCAGCCGGTCACGCCGCCTTCGGTTCAATACGTGTAATGGCAACCTGCATGGGTGTCGGACAGGGAGCGGGCGTCGCAGCCGGCATGCTTGCCAAAAGCAAAACGACCGTCCGTGAAATAGACGCCGCCGAACTGCGTGCACAACTCATCCGTCAGGGACAGTATCTGCTGAATGCCGGACTGAAGGAAGACATCGACGAAAGTCTGATATTGAAACGCACGAACGGCAGCGGCGCTAAAGCAGCACATTACAATCCGTTCACGAATAAAAATGATATACCATAATGTTCAAAAGTAAAACAGTACGCTGGAAAATAGCATTTCTGCTTTGCCTTGTGTCGGGACTGAACTGTCTCGACCGGAATGCGTTTGCCGTTCTGGCAAATACCATCAAGGCGGAGTTTAACTGGTCGGATGCGGACTATGCCGACATTACCGCCATTTTCATTTTCAGTTACACGCTGATGTATGCTCTCAGCGGATGGATAGTAGACCGTATCGGAACCAAAAAGGGATTTGCCCTGTTTGCCGGAGGATGGTCGCTGGTCAGCATGTTACACGCCTTTGCCGGCAGCATCATGCAGTTCTCCATTGCGCGATTTTTGCTGGGCATTACCGAATCGGCAAACTTTCCGGCGGGCGTAAAAGCGTCGGCGGAATGGTTTCCGGTGAAGGAACGGGCGCTGGCAATCGGCATATTCAATGCGGGGACGGCGATTGGCGGGGCTGTTGCCGTTCCGGTCATTTCCTTTCTTGCCATCATGTTCGGCTGGCGTGCGGCATTTGTCGTAACGGGTCTGCTGGGATTTGTCTGGCTGTTTTTCTGGATAAAATATTATCATCTTCCTCAAAAACATCCGCGCATCACGGACGAAGAAAAACGACTGATTCTGCAGGACGAACAGCATCAAGCGGACGCCGGCGCAGAACAGCCCGTCAAACTGAAACGTCTGCTTTCGAAAAAAGCGACCTGGGGATGTTTCTCCGCACGTATCTTTATCGACCCGGTTACGTATTTTATCCTGTTCTGGATTCCGAAATACCTGCAGGATACGCAGGAACTGACGCTGTCGGAACTGGGCGTCACGGCATGGCTGCCCTATCTGGCAATGGGTCTGGGTACGATTCTGGGTGGCGCTCTGCCGCGACTGCTTATCTCTCGACTTGGCTGGTCGCTGAACAGAGCGCGCAAATCGGTCATGACGGTCGCCTCGTTGCTCATACCGATGCTGTGTTTTTGCCTGCTTTCCGAAGTATCGACCATTGCCGCCGTCCTGATCATATCGGCTATCACGCTGTCGCACGGACTGTGGGCAAACATCACGATTCCAACCGAAATATATCCGAAAAAAGTGCAGGCGACCATCACCGGCATCGGCGGCACGCTGGGAGGCATCACGAGTGTGATTTCGCAGAAAGTCATCGGGACTACCATCGGCATGTATTCCTATTTGCCGATTTTCATTTACATTGGAGCGGCTTATTTTGTCAGCCTGCTTTGCGTTTCCCTTTTAGTCGGGAAACTGGGAGTTATCAAAACAATAGACAATTAATAATTAATTTAAAGTAGAATAGAAATGAAAAAGATTATCTTAATTACAGCAGGTTGCATGTTCGGTCTGCTGCTTTTCGGACAGAAGAATGTTGCTCCGAAAGTATCGAAAACAACAACGCAAGTAACGATATCCATACCGGATCGACCTGCGTCCATCGATCCAATGATCTACGGTCAGATGCTGGAAGACTGTAACGACAGGGTTATCTACGGAGGTGTCGTGAACGAAGACAGAAGCGAACGTCCTCACGTAACGACATTGCTGAAAGAGTTGGATATGCCCGTTGTTCGCTGGCCTGAGGGAACGTATATTCACGAATACCATTGGGAGAAAGGTGCCGGACCTAAACAGGAACGTCCCACAGTCTCCACGCGTGTCTGGGGCGGAATTGAAAATCATCAGTTCGGAACGGACGAATTTTTGGAGTGGTGCCGGCAGCTGGGAACCGTTCCATACATTAATTTCAACATGGGAAATCAGATATATGGCGGCTCGCTGGGCGATGCTTTGAACTGGCTCGAATACGTGAACGGCTCGACAAAAACCGTCTTCAGTCAAAAACGTGCGAAAAACGGGCATCCCGAACCGTATAACGTGCCTTACTGGTGTATTGGAAACGAAAATTATCTTCCCGCCGGAAGACATAATAGGGAAACAGCGCAAGTATATTCCGGCAGACTTCATCTGTGGGCATTCTGTTTTCGACGGGAAAAAAAATCACGCTGCCCGAAGGCTACATACACGACAAAATATGGAAACTTGAAAGCGACAATATCAACAATACAAACACGCTCGACAATCCGCTAATCAGTCCGCAGATAACCGAACTGAAAAAACGGAATGCGACGCTGTCCCTTACCCTGTCGCCATGCGGCTTTAATTTAATCAGGCGCGTGAAATGTTGATTGCAATTCACGCTGGTAGAAAACAAACCATCGCGCCTGATCGTCATGCTTCCGGCCCTGTCCCCAGGCAATTATCCGCTGGAAGTGCGTATGCACTTTGTGAACAGCGCCGTTCCCGGCAAACAGATCCGCAGGGCGCAGTTCGCAAAACCGTTGAACCTGTAATTGCAGTGAAGTGTCGATCGCTCCGTCGATACGCTATCGGTTCGAAGCGTTCTTTTACATGTTTGAATAAAAGATCTGTTTTTTTTGTATGTCGTTTAAAGGAAAAGATATATCTTTGGGGCATATAAAACATTATAAT